>DFGW01000048.1 GCA_002372465.1 Butyrivibrio sp. UBA3740 | reverse complement strand
GATCTATGTTGCCTTTGACAGCGCTGATACCTGGGCTAATCCCGAGCTCTTCCAGCTGGATAAGAAGAACGTGCCCATCGATGTGGCAGGCTGTCCTCCTGATGCTTTCTGTGCTTCAGGACAGCTATGGGGCAATCCCCTCTACAAGTGGGATTATCATGAGAAGACCGGCTACAAGTGGTGGATGAAGAGAATCGCTCACTGCTACAAGCTCTATGATGTCATCAGGATTGACCACTTCAGAGGCTTTGATGAGTACTATGCAATTCCTTACGGAAATCCTACTGCCGAGAAGGGTGAGTGGCGTAAGGGCCCGGGAATAGCTCTTTTCCAGACCATGAAAAAAGAGCTGGGTGATATGAAGGTTATCGCTGAGGACCTTGGTTTTCTTACTCCTTCAGTAATTAAGCTGGTTCAGAGAACCGGCTATCCAGGCATGAAGATTTTGCAGTTTGCCTTTGATTCAAGGGAGGAGAGCGATTACCTTCCTCACAACTACATCAAGAACTGCATAGTTTATACAGGAACCCACGACAATGACACTACAAGGGGCTGGTTTGACAAGCTTCCTCGTGTTGATAAAAAGTTTGCCAAAGATTATCTTGGCATCAGGAACAACAAGGACGCTGTTTGGGCAACCATCAGGGCTAGCTTTGCCAGCGTATCGGATACAGTTATCATTCCTATGCAGGATTATCTGGAGCTTCCAAGCTATGCTAGGATCAACACTCCATCAACCCTTGGAGGCAACTGGGTATGGAGAATGAAGAAGGATGCCCTGACCAAGGAGCTTGGCAAGAAGATGTATGATCTTGCAAAGACCTTCAGAAGGACTAAATAAGAGAAATTTTGGCGATTGGATGGCAGTTTAAATGTCTGAGATTACAATAGTTGAGATAGCCAAGAGATGCGGCGTTGGAGTCAGCACCGTTTCCAGAGCGATCAACAATCATTCGGATATCAATCCGGAGACCAAGAAAAGAATAATGGATGTCATTAAGGAGACCGGCTACATTCCCAATAACAGTGCCAGGAACCTTAAGAGGACTGATGCCAAGTGCATAGCTGTTCTTGTGAAGGGTATCACCAACTCCTTCTTTGCTCCCATGATCGAGGTTGTGGAGCAGGAGGTTGAGGAGCGCAAGTATGCCCTTGTCATGCGACATGTTGAGGCCTACGAGGACGAAGTGGATGTGGCTCTTGAGCTAGAGAAGGAGAAGAGACTTCGCGGGATCATCTTCCTGGGAGGCTCTGCAAGGCACTCTGCTGACAAGATCAAGCAGCTTAGGGTCCCTGTTGTATTTACCACCATTGGCTCCGACATTGCTGATGACCTCAGCAGGAATGAATACTCCACCGTTTCTATAGATGATGCCAAGGAGAGCTTTAAGATGGTGGAGCACCTGATCAGTCTTGGGCACAAGGACATTGCCATCATGACTGAGGGAAGTGACACACCTTCTATTGTAAGACTGCGACTTACAGGATATCTTGAGGCCCTTAAAAAGCACGGGATCAAGGTCAATGAAAAGCTCATAAGACCTGTTGACAAGAAGATTTACACACTGCAGAACGGCTATGATACCACCAGGGCTCTTATTGAGTCGGGAGAGAAGTTTACGGCTCTTTACTGTATCTCAGACGTTCTGGCAGTTGGTGCACTTCGCGCCTTTGCTGATGCAGGGATCAGGGTTCCTGAGGATGTGAGCGTTGCAGGCTATGACGGACAGGAACTTTCCCGCTACTCTGTTCCAAGGCTCACCACCATCAAACAGCCTGCCGATGAGATTGCCAAGGAGGCTACCAAGCTTCTTTTTAATATAATTGACAAGGTGTCGGATCACCGTCACATTGTGTTCCCCGGAGAACTGATCCAAGGGGAATCAGCTAAAAAAATATAAGTTACCGGGCAGGGGAGCTGCCAGGTTTTTAATGGAAATATATGTCAGGAGATTGACTTTTGATGGACAAGTTAGAATACGAAGGATATGTAGGCACGGTAAATTATGACAAGAAGGCGGACTACTACACCGGCGAAGTTAAGATAGACGACAGGATCTACACCTATGAAGGCGACAGCCTTGAAGAACTGCAGGAGGACTTTGAGGACATCATTGATTCCATCATAGCCTTTGAGGATATGGGCGGCGATGAGGACGAGGAAGATGACGAGGAGTAACCTTCGCCAAAGCCTTGCAATTGTGGTATACTACCTTTGTTCATGATATGAGAGAGGTAGTAGAGTATGAAAGAAGTTTTGGATATTTTTCTTAAGTATGTGCTACCATTTTTGGTAGCATATTTTATTAACCTGATAGTAAATAAATTCCTTAGCAAACAGGTCCTAAGGGGCAAGATACATCTGATCTTCTTAAAGGGCCTTATCCTTGCTTTTGTCTGGGCGATTGCGGCGCTGACAGCTCTTAGCGGAATCCCTGCTTTTTCAAAGACCTGGGAGACAGCGATAGCTTCCTCCGGAATCGCAGCTGTGGTTCTCGGTCTTGCAGCCCAGTCAACTCTTGCAAATGTCTTTTCCGGAATAGCTCTTTCTGCTTCCCATTCAAGGCCCTTTGATATCGGAGACAGGATCAGGATCGACAGCTATGACCCGGGATTTGTAGAGGATATCACCTTAAGGCATACCGTTATAAAGACCTATCAGAATGAGATCATATATATTCCCAACTCCATAGTGGGTTCCAGCATAATCGTGAATTATACGCAGGAGAACTCTTTTTCCTATCCCATCAGGGTTTCTGTGGCTTACGGGACAGATATGGAGAAGGCAATGGAGGTCATGGCTACGGCTATCGAGTCTCATCCCAAGCACTACGGACCAAGGCCTAAGGTTCTTTGCAAGAGCTGTGATGACAGCGGTGTGACTCTTCAGGCGCTTGTGGAGACCAAGGACTTTAAGGACAATCCCCTTGCGTGCTCCGAGAGCCTTGTGGAAGTCATGAAGAGGTTTAAGGAGGCGGGAATTGAGATTCCATACAACAAACTTGTACTGCTTAAGGGCGATGAGTAATTTGCCCTTTACAAAATGACGGCAATCTGTTTATACTACTTTGAATGTATCTGCGATTATCTGGGAGGTGACATTACCGCATGGTTGCAGTGGTAACTATCAATTAATTTTTTTGGAGGCAACCAACAATGACTAAAACAAACAACAGAACTCTCTACATTGTTCACGCGGCAATCATCGCAGCATTTTACGTAGTACTGACCTATATCGCAGCAGGCTTTGACCTTGCCAGCGGGGCTATTCAGGTAAGGTTTTCAGAGTGTCTTACAATTCTGCCCTACTTCACAAATGCAGCTGTTCCGGGCGTTACTCTTGGATGTCTTATCGCCAACATCGTAACAGGCTCAGCTATGCCTGACGTTATTTTTGGAACACTGGCTACACTTCTTGGTGCAGTAGGTTCATATTTCTTCAGAAACAACAGACTGCTGGTTTCTATTCCGCCGGTAGTTGCTAATGCTCTTATTATTCCATTCGTTTTAAAGTATGCATACGGTATTGAGGGATCTCTTGTATTCTTTGCTCTTACAGTAGGTGCAGGAGAGATCATTACCTGCGTTATCTTTGGACAGCTTCTTATTTCTGTTCTCAACCCTGTCAGGGGTAAGATCTTCGGAACAGACTCAGAGGCAGTCAGGAAAAAGAAATAATATAAATCTCTAGGGGGAAGGTATGGGAAAACTGTATTTCAGGTATGGAGCTATGGGGAGTTCCAAGACCGCCAATGCGCTGATGGTGCGTTACAACTACATTGAGAAGGGACAGAATTGCATTCTTTTAAAGCCCGGCATTGAGGACAGGGACGGCGAGAAGACCGTGAAGTCCAGGATGGGCCTTGAGGCAGAATGTACCTTCGTTGAGGATTTTCTTGACGAGGTAGTCAATGAGTGGTTCACCAAGAAGTCAGATGCATGGAAGAAGCTTGACTGTGTTCTGGTGGATGAGGCCCAGTTCCTTACAGAGGATCAGGTCGATCTTCTGGCAGAGGTAGTGGACAGGTATGACCTCCCGGTTATCTGCTACGGTCTTCGAACAGATTTTACAAGCCATCTCTTTTCAGGCTCCAAGCGCCTTATGGAGATCGCCAACTACATCGAAGAGGTTCCAACAGTCTGCTGGTGCGGACGAAGGGCCCACTTCAATGCCAGAGTATGCGACGGCAAGATCGTCAGAAGCGGCGAGCAGATCATGATGGGAGGAAACGAGTCCTACGTATCCGTCTGCAGAAGGCACTACCTTAGCGGCGAAGTAAACGGTGTCCGCGAAAGAGATATTAAAGAGTAAGAGAATAATAGAGTTGTCAGAATATTTAGTCTTTAGGGTTTTCTGTAATGAGGAGGAGTCATAAGACCGATATAATATTTGACAGCTATGGAAAGCATGGATCTTCATGGATGAGTAATCACCTTGTTGAAGGTCCATTTTTTGTTGCCAAAAAATGGACGCTTCACCCCCAATAAGGAGGTACCATGAAAATTGCACAAAGCAACGTAAACCTGGTTTCACAAAACCGGTATTATGAGGAAAATACCGTGTCTGTACAAAGTGGAACCATCACCAGGGCAACCTTCCTGGACAGTCTTCAGAACCAGGAGAAGAAGCTGGACAGCCTGGAACTTACCGAGTCCCAAAATGAGGGAATAACCACCGGAAGCGAGAACTATTCCTCACTTCGACCATCAAAAACTGAATATCTCAGCAATTATGAATCCACCCTGGAGGATCAGATTGCACAGCTTCGCGCCACGCTTCTTGAGAGGATACTTAAACTCATGCAGCTCTTTGGCGGCGACAATCAGAGCAGAGGCTTTAAGCACACTCTCTCAAACATGTCAGATATGCTAACCTCAAACTCCTTTGTAAAGGTCACCACCGTTACCATGACACACGTTCAGGAGGAGGAGACTTCCTTTAGCGGAACAGGAACGGCGCTGACAGAAGATGGAAGAGCAATTGATTTCGGGGTTTCCTTCTCCATGTCAAAGCGCCTTTGTGAGTATGCAGGCATGTCTGTTGCAAGCGCAGTGAGCTTCATCGATCCCTTGGTGATCAATGTGGGCTCCGATATTACCCATGTAAGTGACCAGTCTTTCTTCTTTGACCTTGACTGCGACGGCAAGGAGGAAAAACTGTCAAACCTCTCTTCAGGATCAGGATTCCTTGCCTTTGACAAAAACGGGGATGGAAAGATAGGGGATGGATCAGAGCTTTTTGGAGCCAAGAGCGGAAATGGATTTGCTGATCTTGCTGCCTACGACAAAGATGGCAATGGCTGGATCGATGAAAACGATGAGATCTACGAAAAGCTTTCTATCTGGGTTCGAAATGAGGATGGAACAGACAGCCTCCTTGGATTAAAAGAGTCTGATGTTGGCGCCATATATCTTGGCAGTGCAGACACTCAGATGTCACATCATAACTCAGACTTCATTATGTCCGCCATGACCCGCGCATCCGGCCTGTTCCTCCGCGAAAGCGGCGGTGTTGGAACTGTTCAGCAGGTTGACCTGGCAGCACTATAAATGTCGCAGGCCTCCTGCCTCCTGAAGCAAGCTGCAACCAAAATCAATCTCACGCCCCTTCACTTGGTGATGGGGCGTGTTTATGTTGCACTTTTAGTGTTTAGTACTTTATAATAGTAAAGTGCTTCGGCGACGCTATATGGTGACGCTATGTATAAAGAGATGGAGAGATAAATATGAGCTGGGAAGATAATGTGAGAAAGGTTGTTCCATACGTTCCGGGAGAGCAGCCAAAGATAAAGAATATAATCAAGCTTAATACCAACGAGTGCCCCTATCCGCCGGCGCCGGGAGTTCAGAAGAAGCTCAAGGAGATGGACTACGACGATTTCCGCCTGTATCCGGATCCTGAAGCAAGTGCTCTGACAAGCGCTCTTTCCAAGTATTATAAGATCCCTGAGGATCAGATATTTGTCGGAGTTGGTTCTGATGATGTTATTTCCATGGCATTTATGACTTTTTTCAATTCCAGGAAGGAGATCCTTTTCCCGGATGTGACCTACTCTTTTTATGATGTATGGGCTGATCTTTACAGGATTCCCTTTAAGAGAGTCCCATTAGATGGCGACTTTAAGATCCGCAAGGAGGATTACTACGGGGAAAACGGCGGCGTGATATTCCCAAACCCCAATGCTCCGACAGGAATCCTTGAAGGCATAGATATGGTGGAGGATATCGTTAAGCACAATCCTGACGTTGTTGTGATCGTGGATGAGGCTTACATTGATTTTGGCGGAAAGAGCGCTCTTCCTCTCATAGAAAAATATGACAATCTCCTGATCGTTCAGACCTTCTCAAAGTCCAGGTCCATGGCGGGAATCAGGATCGGTTTTGCCTTTGGCTCCAAAAAGCTCATAGGCTACCTTCAGGATGCCAAGTTCTCTTTTAACTCATACACAATGAACAGGCCTTCTCTTGAAGTTGGCACTGCGGCAGTTGAGGATGAAGCCTACTTCAAGGATGTTTGCAGCAAGATCATAGCAACCAGGGAGCGCGTTGCGCCAAAGCTTAAGGACCTTGGATTTGAGCTTACCGACTCAAAGGCTAACTTTTTCTTTGCAAGACACAAGGATGTTCCGGGAAAAGAGATATTTGAAAAGCTTCGTGAGCGGGGCATAATAGTAAGGCGCTGGGATGCTCACAGGATCGCTGATCACCTGAGGATCACCGTGGGCACTGATGAGGAGATGGATAAACTCCTTGAAGCCCTAAAGGAGATACTTGCTTAAGCGCTTGAAAGTCCTTTTGTCTCCTGCTTTCTTTGAAAAACAGTAGACAAAACACTTTAATATGTGTATAGTTATCACTTGATTGCTTGTAAAGGAGTGAGATATACAATGAAGAACTATTTGTACGTTTTTTTTATTTCTATGGTTCCGCTGATTGAGCTTAGAGGAGCTATACCGGTTGCTTACGTGATGAAGGCAGCAGATCCTGAATTCAATCTGCTTCTTGCATATATTCTTATTGCTATTGGAAATATGATCCCGGTTCCTCTCATCTACTTCTTCGCCAGAAGAGTTCTTGAGTGGGGCAAGGACAAACCTGTTATTGGAAAGTTTTTCACCTTCTGCCTTGAGAAGGGTGAAAAGGGTGGTCAGAAGCTCCAGGAGAAGGCAGGTCAGGGACTCTTTGTAGCACTGATGCTTTTCGTTGGAATCCCTCTTCCGGGAACAGGAGCCTGGACAGGAACACTGGCAGCTTCTATCCTTGATATGAACTTTAAGAAGACAGTTACTTCTGTTATCTGCGGAGTTGCGCTTGCAGCTGTTATCGTAAGCATTGTTTGTGCACTGGGACTTGGAGCATATATCGGAATAGCATCCTAAGTACCCGCCTTTAGGAGAATACCATGGAAGCATATACAGATTTTGCAGCAGTATATGACACCTTTATGGACGAAACCCCATACGATGTATGGGGTAATTTTGTTGCCGGAATTATTGAGAAATACGGAGTTTCCAAGCCCTGTAGTGACCGTCAGGCAAAAGAGATCCCGGAGGACTCGGAAGATGCCCTGGAGCAGGAGCGCAACCTTGTAGTTGAGCTTGGGTGTGGAACAGGAAGCTTTACTCAGGTCTTGAAAAGGATGGGCTATGATATAATGGGAATAGACCTTTCCCCTGAGATGCTGGATCTGGCAAGGAAAAAGAGTGCTGAGGCGGGGCTTGACATCATGTACCTGGAGCAGGACATGAGGGAGCTTGATCTTTACTGCACGGCAGGAACCATAGTCAGTGTCTGCGACAGCATCAACTATGTGCTTGAGGATGAGGAAGTTATCGACACCTTTAAGCTTGTTAACAATTTTCTTTTCCCTAAGGGGATATTTATTTTTGACTTTAACACCCTTCATAAGTACAGGGATGTGATAGGCGATACCACCATAGCTGAGAACCGCCAGGACTGCAGCTTTATCTGGGACAACTACTATCACGAGGAAGATCACATCAATGAATATGACCTGACGATTTTCGCCAGGTGTGGGGAGGATGAGGTCTTTAGAAGGTCCGTGGAGACCCACTTCCAGAGGGGATATACACTGGAAGAGATGATATCCTTCGTCAGGGCAGCAGGGATGGAGTTTATCACAGCTATTGACGCGGATACCCATGCTGAGCCGGGGGAAGACAGCGAGAGAATTTATATTGTGGCAAGGGAATCGGGGAAAGCCACATGATATAAGGGAGAGTTTATGTTGGGGAATCATTTCGGGGAAGATGAAAAAAAGCGTCTGCTGATAGGGGCAGGGCTTAGCATTTTTCTTTTGCTGGCAGTTTTTCTGGCTGCCAGATTTTCACCTGTTAAAAATATCATAGAGGAGTCTGAGGATGCTTTCGAGGAAGAGCAGTCTGACCCCTTTGACTATTCCAAAGTCGTCACCATTGAAGGCCTTGAGGAGGTGGATCTTTTTGTAAAGAATCACACCCCCAATACCAAGAAGAAGGGCATGAAATGGGACGAGCGCTTCTTTAATGAACTGGAAGGAACTGAGAACTCAGGGAGCGATAAGTACATCGCCAAGTGCGCCAGAGAGGAGTATCTGTTCATTGACAAGTACGATGGCCAGGAGCTCTTTTGCGACGTATACATGGATCGCAACACCTGGGACACCTACAAGATCGTCACAAGAAAAGAATCCTATGACGGCCTCTGGGAGGTCATAGATTACTACTATCAGGAGGGTGCTCCCTACTTTATTTTCAAGAGATATGAGACTATTTATACTCCAAGCTACGCCTCTTTGGAAAAACCGGGAACAAGGCTCTACTTCAGGGACGACGTCCTTGTAAGATCACAGATTGTTCTTGACGGAACCTTAAAGGTCAGTCAGACAGGGCTTTCACTTCAGAGAAACCCTGCCTACGAGGAATTTGACTACTTCACTGCGCCTCTTCCTATCAAGGAGCAGTACGATTCCTACGAGATGGAATGGCTCAACAAGGCTTACAACATCCTCGAATATGCCAAGAACGCAGAGGGTATCGGAAGGATCCGGGGAAGGGTGACAGACTCCAAGGGGCAGATAATTGCAGGCGCCAGGGTCGTTGTACAGGACAAGGAGAACGGCGAAGTAAGGTATGCTGCAGAAACTGCTGAGGACGGAACTTTTTCTTTTCTCGTATATCAGGACCTTAAGAAGTACAGCCTGACAGCTACCGCCGGGGACGACTACAGGGACATGGTGATAAGCGAGCTCTCACTTGATAAAAGAGCTTCTGAATTTGAGTACTACGATCTGGTCCTCTACCCGACAGGGCTTACTCCCAGTAAGGTTGCACTAAGCATCCACGATGCGGAGACCTTCAAGACCGAGATTCCCTTTGACGCAGGACTTGCAGCCCATGTGAAGATAAGGGAGGGCTACAACAATACTGAGGGTGAGATTGTATTTGACGGAGATACGGATTCCAACGGCTACGTGGAGGTTGAGCTTCCGCAAGGAGCTTATACTGTTGAAACCCAGAGTACAGGTTATGTGACTGAGTGGGCCAATATGGACGTGTCCCAGTTTAAGATGAAAAAGCAGCTATACACCGTAAAGTGCCCTGAAGCCGGCATGGCAAAGGTGCTTCTTACCTGGGATTCAGACGTTGATCTTGACCTTACATTCTTTACACCTTACCACGGGATCAAGGGCGATTCGGACCACATCGGAGGCTACAGGCTTAAGGATGATTATGGCAACTACATCACTGCGGACAATGCCTACGGCTGCGAGGTGGGCTATGTGAACATCCCGGGCTGTGAGAGCTACAGGGTTTATGCCACCAGCTATCCCGATATCATGTCGGGGGCTTTTGGTTCAAGTACTCTCAAGGACAGTAACGCCAAGGTTTATGTCTTTTATCCTGACGGAAGCGTTGAAGCCTGTGAACTATCCTGCGAAGGAAACGGAGTGGTTTGGGAGGCTGTGGAGTTTTGTCAAAAGAACTATTCCTCCTATAACAACCTTTACAGCAAACTAGGGGGAAAGACCTGGTGGCTGGCCAACAAGGATGTTGCCATAGAGCAACAAAGCAGCGACTATCGCAGTGAGATGCAGGTGACAGGAAGGCTTAAGAAGGAATACGCCGATGATGAAGAAAGGTACTATCTTTCTTTTGACAGCCCTATAACCATCTTCCTTGAGGATGAGAGTGGAAAGGGGCAGTATCAGAAGGTTGACGAGATAGCTCTTTTGTTTGATCCCTATTACACCTCGGATATCACGGAGCATCTGAATCTGTACGTGGGACAGTATATGACCGGAACAATCAAGAAGGCAGGCTATACATCAAAGGGTGAGCCTGTTGTGTCGATCCAGTCAGTGACTCTTTCCAGGGATATAGCTGCAAACAGAAATGAAGTGGTGCCTTCAGGCTACAAGGATTTCCTGGAGAAGAGACTGAAGGAGGGACAGATTGCCTATACTCTGGCGGACATTAATAACAATAATGTTCCTGAGCTGGTGGTGATCGATCCAAATGACAAGTCCTACGAAAGCGGAGCTAAGCTCTATACCTGCGAAAACGGCGAGGTGGAGCTTATTGGTTCCTACGGAACTGAAGGGGGATGCTTTACTTACTTCCCGCTGCAGAACCTTATCATGGATGAGTCGGTAAGCGGAGGCGCCTACAGGCTGAGCTTTTCTTCTTTTGACGAGCACAGCGTTTATTGGGAGGAATTTGAAAAGAATGAGGAACCGGAAGGGGCTGATTATACCTTCTACTCCAACTGGTATGACATGATCGGCACGGACACTGTCTATGCCAAGGTGAGAGTGGATGAGGGTGTGGAGCTCAGTACCCTGGAATACCAAAAGGCCCTGGAATCAAAGTTCCAGAGCATCGACAGGTGCACGGGAAAGTTTGTGGATGTGTATTCCTGTGTCGCTGCCTCAAGAATTGAAGATATAGAATTTGATGAAGACTAAATTTGTGAAAGCCCCGGGATAGTTCCCGGGGTTTAATGTTATAGTTACAGACTGCGTATTCTATTGAGGGCTTCCACGCTGTTTTCGTAGCTGCCAAAGGCTGTGAGGCGGAAGTAGTGTTCACCGCTGGGACCAAAGCCTGAGCCCGGAGTGCCGACAACATTTGCATTGGTTAGCAGGTGGTCGAAGAACTCCCAGCTGGTCATGTTATCAGGGGTGCGAAGCCATACGTAGGGTGAATTCACACCGCCAAAGGCCTGGTAGCCGGCGTCTTTAAGTCCGTTCAGGATATAGCTTGCATTCTTCATATAGGTGCCTACCATCTCTTTTATCTGGGCCTTACCCGCATCGCTGTAGCAGGCTTCTCCGGCTCTCTGAACGATGTAGGGAGCTCCGTTGTACTTGGTGCCATGTCTCCTTGCCCAGAGCCTGTGGAGCTCAACCTCTTCGCCGTCCTGGTTGACCTTAAGGTCGTGAGGAATGATGGTGGCTCCAAGGCGAAGTCCTGTGAATCCTGCATTCTTGGAGAAGGACCTAAGCTCAATAGAACATGTCCTTGCTCCCTCACATTCAAAGATGGAATGGGGAACATTGTCCTCGGAAATATATGCCTCATAGGCTGCGTCAAAGATGATCACAGCGCCAACCTTATTGGCGTAGTCAACCCAGACCTGAAGCTGATCCCTGGTGATGGCTGAGCCTGTGGGGTTGTTGGGGAAGCACAGGTAGATGAGGTCAGGAGTTTCTTCTGGAAGCTCCGGCGCAAAACCGTTCTCAGCTGTACATGGCATGTAGATTACGTTGCTCCAGATGCCTGTGTCCTTGTCATATTCCCCGGTCCTTCCTGCCATGACATTGGAATCAACATAAACAGGATATACAGGGTCACACACGGCGATCTTAGTGTCCTTTGTGAATATCTCCTGGATGTTGGCGGAATCGCTCTTGGCGCCGTCGGAGATAAAGATCTCATCATCAGCGATATTGCAGCCACGGGCTCTGAAATCGTTCTCCGCCATGGCGTGACGAAGAAACTCATATCCAAGGTCCGGGGCGTAGCCTCTGAAGGTGGCAGGGTCAGATTGCTCATCAACAGCCTTGTGGAGTGCCTCTATAACTGCAGGACAAAGGGGAAGCGTCACATCACCGATTCCCAGTCTTATGATCTTTTTGTCCGGGTTTGCCTCCTGAAATGCATTGACCTTTTTGGCGATGGTGCTGAAAAGGTAGCTTCCCGGTAGTTTCAGATAATCTTCGTTGGCTCTGTACATAAATATTCCTCCCTGTGAAATGGCGCTGTCACGACCTGAAAACTCTGCCGCGTTAAATTGCTGAAATGATTTTACACTAATTTTGTATAATTGTATACAAAAAATTGACCCATCCAATAGACAATGGCAGATTAAACCTATATTATGTAATTAAATAATTATGCAAAAAGTCCCCTCGGACGGTTCAGGAGGAAGTTAACATGGCCTTTTCATTTAATAAGATCGACAAGCTTCCAAGGCGAGTAGCAATGTCACTTTTTGGTGTTATCATCTGTGCTATCAGCGTCGGCATATTCAAGATCGCAGCCCTTGGCGTAGATCCCTTCCAGTCCTTCATGGCAGGCCTTGATGCCCTTATCCCCATTGACTTTGGAACGCTTTATATGATCACCAATGCAGTGCTGCTTCTCTTTTCTCTTATCTTTGACAGGCACTACATTGGAATTGCTACCTTCATAAACCTGTTCCTTCTGGGCTACATCACTGAGTTCAGCTATAAATTTTTCCAGACCGTGATCGTGGATCCCTCCATAGCTGTCAGGGTCATCTGCCTGATCGTGGGCGTTGTGATCATCTGCTTTGGCTCCGCCTTTTACATGACTGCTGACCTTGGCGTATCAACCTACGACGCCGTTGCCCTTATAATCGTAAACACCTGGAAAAAGGGCAAGTTCCAGTATGTCAGGATCATCACTGATCTTGTATGTGTTATTCTTGGAGTAGTTCTTTTCCTGATGGCAGGAGGAGCGGTTTCCAAGATCCCTACCATAGCCGGAATCGGAACTATCATCACCGCCTTTTTCATGGGGCCGGTCATTGAGTTTTTCAACGTTCATATCGCAAGACCTTTTTTGAATAAATGAAGTCAAAGGAGTTTTTCATGAATATCAAATTCACCAAGATGCATGGTTGTGGCAATGACTATGTTTATGTAGACGGGGGAAAAGAGCTTGTCCCCCGGGAAAAGAAATCTGACCTGGCAAGAAAAGTATCCGACAGACATTTCGGCATCGGCTCCGACGGGCTTATCTTCATAAATCCCGTGGATGACCCGGATATCGATTTTGAGATGGAGATGTATAACGCAGACGGCTCAAGATCTGAGATGTGCGGAAACGGCATAAGGTGCGTTGCCAAGTATGTGTACGATCACAGGCTCACAGACAAAAAGAACCTGACCATTGTCAGCGCCGGCAAGAAGAAATTCATCGATCTGACAGTTGGATCAGAGGACCTTGTGGAGAGCGTAAAGGTGGACATGGGAGCCCCCATTTTAAGCGCCCCTGAGATTCCTGTTACGGTATCGTCGGCGAGCAGACAGGAGGCGTCCGGAGCAGCCGATTCACATGCCGATATCAATAAGGCGCCCGGAGCATCAGTTTCCCTTTCCAATATCCCAGAGGATTCCTGCATCGACGTTCCTATAACTGCAGCGGGAAGGCAGTGGCACATGACCTGCGTATCCATGGGTAATCCACACGCAGTGGTTTTCCTGCCGGGGGACATGGATCTTGCTACCTTTGATATTGAGAAGATCGGACCCTGTTTTGAGAATCACGAGTACTTCCCACGCCGCGTGAACACTGAATTTGTCAAGGTGGACGACAGAGGCAATGTCCACATGAGAGTATGGGAGAGGGGCACAGGCGAGACCCTTGCCTGCGGAACAGGTTGCTGTGCAACAACAGTTGCCTGCATCTTAAACGGCCACACAGATGAAAGAGTTAACGTCCATGTTCTTGGAGGTATCGTCACCTGCTCCTGGAGCGGAGATGCTAAAGAGCCTGTCATCATGGAAGGCTCTGCTACCACTGTGTTCGAGGGAACAATCGAGATCTGAAATGGCTCATTTTGACAGTTAAAGGTCCGGAAGTGATAATTTCATGTCGGGCCATATTTTCTCAATGGTTTACATATTTGAGCGGATATATTAAAATATATTGAATGTATGTAGAAGTTACTGCATACATTCAATTTTTTTGTAGGAAATAGGAGTAAAAACTATGGCATTATTAGAAAAATGGCGCAATATGGCGTACTCTGAGACAGCTAACAAGGGCGATCTTCAGAGACTTTGGACTGATTATTTTCAGAAGGAAAAAGACATCTACGCAGAGCTTTTAAAGAACCCTGACGAGACAGTTAAGGGAACAGTAAAAGAGCTGGCTGAGAAATTCGGTATAGACATCATGACTATGGTTGGTTTCCTTGACGGAATCAACGACAGCTTAAAGGAGCAGAATCCTATCGAGGAGATGGAAGAGGATACCGAGGTTAACCTTGGCTTTGAGAAGGAGCTCCTTTACAAGAACATGGTAAATGCCGGAGCAGACTGGCTTTACAACCTTCCTGAGTGGGAGGCTATCTTTGATGAGGATAAGAGAAAGGCTCTCTACAAAGAGGAGAAGGCTTCTCACACCATCAGAAAAGAGAACAAGGTTTATCCTAACGATCCTTGTCCTTGCGGAAGC
>DFGW01000175.1:3181-10302 GCA_002372465.1 Butyrivibrio sp. UBA3740 | reverse complement strand
ATGCCAATGGAGAACTGATAATGATAGGATAGAGGCTGAAAGCAAGAAAGGGCTTTAGGGATATTTACGCCGTCAAAAACACAAAAATCTATTGAAAAAGAGCCCTATTTTGTTATAATAAAGTCAACAGGAGCTCCCACACCTCTCACTGAAGTGTCCAATGGGAGCACATTTTTATTTTAGGGGTAAATATGCAGCTTAAGAAGTCTAAGACGTATAAAGAACAGGTTGAGATACTTAAGAAAAAAGGCGCATATTGATTTCCCTTATAAGTGGAAGTCAATGCTGACGTATAAATAGGAACTACATTAAGAAGGAAGTTGCAATATTGTTTTGCAGCTTCTTTTTTTGCGCATAATTGTATATTCAATTGCGGACTGACTGCGGACTATGCCTGTACTGATGGCGTACTTGAAGCGTATTTAAGCTGTATAGCACCTGTATTTGGTGCGTATTTACTGCGGACTTTAAAGCATGGTTTTGGTGCTATTATTGCCATTGTTACAGGAAAGGAGGTAAGAAAGCTTTGTTGGGACTAAATTTTAGTTATGTCTGTGGACCTCCATGATCGTGTTTCTTCTATATATAAACAACCTCGCTTGGAAAGGAAATTATCATGGAGAAAAAACACGGGAGGACCATAGGTGAACGAATTCGCTTTTTAAGGGAAAGAAGTGAGATCAGCCAGGAAGAACTGGCAAAAGATCTGAAGGTTGCCGGAGGAAGTGTGGTTTCAATGTATGAGACAGGAAAGCGCCACCTTCCTACTGATCTGGTCTTGGCATATTCAAACAGATTTGATGTGACAACGGACTGGATCATCAAGGGAGATGCAAGCTGATAAGATGGCAACTTAACAGATTGATAAGAGACTTTGGTTTTCACAGGACTTATATTAATTAGGTAGGAAAAGTTCTGTGGTTTTCAAAGGGGGATATTTGAAATGAAAGTGAGGGATTCTTCTCAGATAGTTTACATCTATAATATTGTTGATTCTGAAGGTAAAGTCAGGCTGATGTTGGACAATTATACGACTTTCATGCATATGGTGAATGCCTATGAATTTGGACTGGTCAATAAAATCAGGGAAGAACGTGTGACCAACAGGAGAATTGCCAGAGGAGATCTAGGAGTCAGAGTGCAGACTTCGAATCTGAGTGATCCGACCAGCTCTGAGGGCGATGAAAGAGATGAAATATCAAATGCAGTAAAGGCGGGGGATTATATAACAGCTCTCCGTGGTGCAGATGAATTTGAAGAGCATAAAGCAGAGATAACTTCTCTGAAGAACATGCGAGAGGACTATGCTCTGGTATGCAGCCAGTTCGGGACAGCCGGCAAAGATGGAAAACTGTTTGAGAGGTATCTTTCACATGAGTTTGATCTTTTAACGATAGCTGATACTGAAGGAGTATCGCTGGATGCAATAAAACAGAGATTCAGAAGAGTCAGGAAAATTATCATTTTAGGGGCTGTTCACTGGATCCACAGATCAGAAGAATACTATGTTATGCAAAAAGGAGCTTAAGATGAGCAATCAGATAAATATGTATGAAAGAACAAAAGCAAATTCCGGAAACCTGAAGAGGTATAAAGAGTGTGTAGAACTGCTTGGGATAAACAGAGCAACTGTAAGAAAGATGGCACTGGAGTGTGGTGCCCTTCACGAAAAGAGTAAGACTCTGGTTTATATAGATTATCCTCTTTTGGAAGAGTATATAAGGGGACACTAATTGGAGAAAACTATGTGAAGAATAGGGTACGGCGGATTCAGATTAGTTCTTGCTATGACAGAGAATCAGAGTCATAATTAATACATGCAGAAGAACTTCCCTGAATTGGAGCCAGCCTACTTTTGGAGGTAATATGGCGAATTCAAGAAAGGACTTAAAAGGAGCGAAACTTCACTCCGGAGAACATCAACGCAAGTCTGACAAACGCTATATGTATATATATCAGGATCCCATGGGGAGAAAGAAGTACATATATGCTAATGACTTGATTGAACTCAGAAGAAAGGAAGATAAATTAAAAAGGGATCAGCTTGACGGACTAGACATCTATGCAGCCGGAAAAGCAACAATCAATTCAACATTTGAAAGATACATGTCAACAAAGATGGATCTTAAGGATTCGACCAAAAGTAATTATGAGAGTACCTATGATCATCTTATCAGGGATGATTTTGGTAACAAGAAGCTTGTTGACGTGAAATACTCAGACATTCTGCAGTTTTATTTCTACTTATTAAAAGAAAGGAATCTTTCAATCTACACTGTTGAGAGTGTGCATGGATTATTACATCCAACATTCGAACTTGCAGTGAGAGATGATATAATAAGAAAGAATCCAACTGATGGAATCATCAAAGAAGTGTCGAAGAGACTTGGCGCTACGAGAAACATAAGGCATTCACTTACACCAGAGCAGCAGAAAGCATTTATGGAGTTTGTGGCAAACAGCCCGGTTTACTATCATTGGTGGCCGCTCTTTACAGTTTTGTTTGGAACGGGACTTAGGATTGGTGAATGCAGTGGTTTAAGGTGGCAGGACATTGATCTTGAGGAAGGAACTATAAGCGTGAACCATAGCTTGGTATATTTTCCTCAGCCGGGGTCACGTACATCTAAGCTTAGGGTATCGACACCAAAGACAACTGCAGGTTGCAGAACAGTTCCTATGATGGCTGTAGTAAAGGATGCTTTCAGGCTTGAAAAAGAGAATCAGCTTGCTCACGGCGGACTTTGCAATGCCAAGATTGATGGTATGTCAGGGTTTATCTTTCAGAACAGATATGGAGATCCTCTCAATCCTCAGTCAGTAAACAGGACAATCAAGAGAATCGTAAATGATTATAATTGCGAAGAAGCTCTTGATGCAGCAAAAGAGAAGAGAGAGGCTTTGATACTTCCATTGTTCTCATGCCATCATTGCAGACATACATTTGCAACAAGGCTGTGTGAGGTAGAAGAGAATCCAAAGGTTATCCAGTCTGTTATGGGACACAAGGAAGTTGCTACCACATATGAGATATATGCTGATTCCTCAGATCGGAAGAACAGAGAATCGTTAAATAAGCTTGCGACCAAGCTGGATGACGTTTTCTAATTAGTACTCCGGAAAATTATTATCTGACAAACGACAAACGAAAAACAAGTACTACAACAATTTGACAAACAAATATTGATCATTGCCACTTTGGGCGCAGTTTAAAAGATATCGCCACAGGATATGCAAATGACAAACAGCTTACAATTTCTGGCTGGGCAGACATGAGCGGTCATGTGCAAGACAAGGTTTTACTGATGAGTGTTACTTAACAGTCATAAGCAATGATTGGAAGTGATAAGAGGTAATGCCTTGACAGGCCGCAACTTAAGTCGCTCGACAAGTAAAAGCCAGTATCCATGCATGTTTGAAGATTGATAAGTGCAAACTTGACCAATATCTGACAAACATTTCATGAGAAGCCATTTGTAGAAATTTGCAGTCATGCTAAGATGGAAAAATCGTGATCGGTTTTACAAATGTTTTCAGGAACGGCGACATAGGACGAATAAGAAACGATATTTCGTTACTGATAAAGCCTATGACAAACATTGAGACCAATTTTATGTAAGCAGTCATGAGCAGTGATAAGCAATGAAATCAAGGCAATAAAGTTTGTAGTACGAAGTCTTAAGCAGTAAATAGCAAAGGATAGAGAGGAGGGCTTATGTTCCCTACCCTCCGCAGCGAGAAATGACACACGTTCTTGAGTAAAATCGCGTTTCTCCGTGGACGACCAAATTTGGACTAAAATGCACTGATTTTAAAACAATCTCATGGGACAACATGGGACATCAGTGGACGTGTACGTGTAGTTTGACAGTAGAAAACAGGACTTCCATGGACGTCAGTGATGACGAAAAAATAGAGGATATTGACGCAAAAAGCGGGGAAAAGGCTTCAAAAAGTCTTCTCCCCGGGGAAACGTCAAAGAGGAAAACCGGTTCTAAGTATCTTCTAATCCATGAAAATATTATGACTTAATCCACATTTCTCTTAATGAAAAAGAGAAAATGTGGTTTTTTATTGCTTAAAATCTCAATTCTCTTTTTCTAAATTGCATCTCGTAACACCAAAAAACGGAGGTTACAGATGAATCGAAGTAAATCCCCACCAGTGAATCTGGAAAAATACCTGGAAGGTAAAAGACACCGCTTCTGCACTTACGCTCAGGGTGCAAGGCTTTACGCAATGGCGTACTGGTCATTTGTCACCATGGCCAAGCAGGCAGGGGCCAACATCAAGCTTAGGAAAACAGCTTTAGTAGATCTGGATATACTTGATGACTACATCGAAAATGAATGCAACGAAGAAAGAGAGGATGAAGAAATGGGAAGACGCAAATTTGTTGAAAACATGGATGAACTGGTCAAAGAAGGCAAAAAGAAGTATGTGAGGTACGCAGAAGGGGCTGAGCTCTATTCCATGGGGCTTCACACCTTTGAATCACTGGCCAAAGAGGCTAAGGCCACAAGAAAAGTTAAGGGTGTGGTTCTCTGTAACACGGAAAAAATCGATGCTTTTATCGAGTCATTCAGGGAATAAGGGGGGTAAAAAGAGATGTGTAAAGTTATCGCAGTAGCCAATCAGAAGGGCGGAGTCGGAAAAACCGTCACATGCGTAAATTTAGGAATCGGCCTGGCAAGAGAAGGGAATAAGGTACTTCTGATCGATTGTGATCCGCAAGGGTCCCTGACAATCAGCCTTGGCTGTGATGAGCCCGACAGACTGGATTATTCCCTGGCAAATGCTCTTATCGGGATCATAAATGACGAGCCTGTGGATGTCTCCAGAGGACTTATCCATCACGAGGAAGGTGTTGATGTGATGCCGGGCAATATTGAGCTTTCAAGTCTGGAGATCACTCTGACAGGAATTATCAGCAGGGAAACTATACTCAGGCAGTACGTAAATATGGCAAGAGAACTTTACGACTACGTAATCATCGATTGTATGCCGTCTCTTGGGATGATGACCATAAATGCCCTGGCTTGTGCAGACAGTGTACTTATTCCGGTGCAGGCCGCATATCTTCCTGTGAAGGGCCTTCAGCAGCTTATTAAGACCATAGGAAGAGTTAAGCGTCAGCTGAACCAGAAGCTGGAAATAGAGGGAATACTCATCACTATGGTGGATAACAGAACCAATTATGCAAAAGACATATCGGCTCAAATTTACGAAGCTTATTCGTCTAGCATAAATGTTTTTGAGACAGAGATCCCGCTTTCTGTGAGAGCCGCTGAGATCAGTGCTTCCGGAAGCAGTCTCTACGTCTATGATCCAAAAGGAAAAGCAGCATCAGCTTATTCATCATTTATAAGGGAGGTAATAAATAATGGCACAAAGAGTTGGTCAGAAAGTAAAGCTGTCTAGTATAGATGAGCTCCTCGGTGTTCCAAGCACCGAGGGGACTGTAGATCTCGATGTTATGACTATTTATCCCTTTGAGAATCATCCTTTCAAGGTTGTTGATGATGAAAAGATGGATGAGCTGGTTGAAAGCATAAAAGAGAGCGGAGTTCTTACTCCAGTTCTTGTAAGACCGGATGATGAAGGAACTTATGAGATGATCTCCGGCCACAGAAGGCTCCATGCTGCTAAAAGGGCTGGGCTTCGTAAGATTCCTGCAATCATCAAGGAAATGACAAATGATGATGCCACAATTGCCATGGTCAATGCGAATATGCAGAGGGAAGAGATTCTTCCGAGTGAAAGAGCTTTTGCATATAAAATGAAGCTCAATGCGATTAGAAGTCAGGGCCAGAGGAGAGATTTAACTTCTGCTCAAATTGAGCAGAAGTTAGGAGGCAAGACCTCAAGGCAGATAATTGCTGAAGAAATGGGAAGTAGTGGTGCTCAAGTGGCTAGATATATTAGGCTCACAGAACTAATCCCCAAACTTCTCGATATGGTTGATGCAGGAAGATTAGCAATATCCGTGGCCAACGAGATCTCTTATCTCAATCACTCCTATCAGGAATGGATTTACGAGTATATCCACGAGAATGGAATGATCAAGCAGGAACAGCTCATAGATCTGAGACCATACAGAGAGGATGATTCGCTAACGCAGGAGATGATGATTGATATTCTCATTCAAAAACGAGCAACACCGCAGGCCCACAAGAAGATCACCTTCAATGAGCGCAAGCTCAACAAGTATTTTCCAGCTTATTACTCTCAAACACAGATTGAGAAGATCCTCATCGATTTCTGTGAGGAATGGAAAAGGACCCATGAAAGTGAGGAATAACAACTATGATGGATTATTTCTATAATACCCAGGCTGAGCAATTTGCTTCTGTGGAGATTCCAAAGGAGCTTCTGATGGGGGAGAACTTTTCTTCCCTGTCGGCTTCGGCCAAGATGCTGTATGCAGTTCTTTTGGACCGTATGGGCGAAGCCAAGAGGCACAACTGGTATGACGAAGAGAACAGAGTATATGTGATTTATCCTTTGAGTAAGCTTGAAAAGGATATCAGTTTTTCCAGACATACCATTATCGACTGTATGAATGAGCTTGAGGATTTTGGCCTTATTTCCAGATTCCAGATCAAGGGCAAGCCAAGCAGGATTTACGTCAAGAATTTTAATCGCAGACGCATTTTTCAGATGATCGGGTAGTGCAAAAATTGCACCACCTAAATCCACAGAGCGTCACACAAAGTTACCGAAGGGAGGGAAAAGGATTAAGCGAAAGAATCATATTTGACTATTTCAAAGGTCAAGAATCTGAAATGCTATCCTTTTACAGAATACCAAAGCTGCTGTTCACAAATGTCTATTTTAAGGGCCTTGACGTGCTTGCCAAGACTTTATACGGCCTTATGCTGGATAGAATGTCTTTATCCCTTAAGAATAAGTGGTTTGATGAGGAGCAGAGGGCATATATTTACTTTGCACAGCAGGAAGCCGCAGAAATGCTGGATTGTGGGGAAGACAAGATAAGGATCTTATTCAAGAATCTTGAGGAATATGGCCTTATTGAGCGCAGAAAGCAGGGCCAGGGGAAGCCTTCCATTATCTACCTCAAGAACTTTGTTTCTGAGGGTTCTGAAGAAGTTCAGACCTTG
>DFGW01000175.1:0-3039 GCA_002372465.1 Butyrivibrio sp. UBA3740 | reverse complement strand
GGTTCTAGACCAAGGGAAATTCGGGTTCTAGACCACGGAAATTCCGGCCCTAATTATAATAATATTAATAATACTAACTTAGTTATAACCAATCATATCTATTCGAAGCAGACAGATTTGAACGAGAATTACGAAATTTATTCAGAAATGATCAGGGAGAATCTGTCCCTGGATACTTTGCTTGATCGATATCCTCAGGAGAGAGAAGCGATTGAAGGGATGTATGAGATTGTCCTTGAGACTGTTTTGTCTACTCAGGAGAAGATCCATATCGCCAAGAACGATTATCCCAAAAACCTTGTGAAAGCAAAGCTTCTCAAGCTTAACAGCATGCATGTTGAGTATGTGCTGGATTGCATGAAGAATAATACCACCAAGATTAAGAAGATCAGGCCTTATCTTTTGGCGACACTTTTCAATGCACCAAGCACAATGAGCAGCTATTACCAGGCGGAGGTTAACCACGACATGGCATGCGGGCTCATTTAGAGCCAGTTTGACATATCTGCACAACCCTCATATACTTAAAAGTGTAATGAGGTAAACGTAACACTCATAGGAGGGTCGGATATGCCAAGAATCAATTTGTCGATCAGTGATGATTTATACAAGCAGCTTCAGAAGGCTGCAGATAAACAGAAGATAACTGTCAACAGTCTTATCCTTGAGACACTTGAGGATAAGTTCAACACCGCAGTAAGGTACGACTACACTGCAGCGCTTAAACTCATGGTCGCTGAGTCCAAGAAGATGGAGAAGGAGTTCACTCTCTCAGATCTTCCGACCTTTGCAGATGTAGAGCAGGTTCTTATCGAGAACAATATTAAAGAGTCTCCTGCATCAGTGAGAGCCAGACTTGGCAAGATGTACAACGAGGCAGTCAAGAAAGGCTCCATCAATGGAGTAGAAAGAGCTGTTACAAATAAAAATGGTGTGGAGGAGCTTAAGTTCTGGTGCCGTGCTGCTGTGTATTACAACAAATTAAGCAAGGCAACTACCAAGAAGTAGTTGTGTTTTCAGAATTCATAGGAGGCTGAGATGATAGCATTATTACTTGAGATTGTATTAGCGATTATATTTGCTGTTATAGCCATCGTTTGTTTTGGAATATTCAGGGCTATGCCTTTCTTTACAGGACTAATTGGTGCATTTGTACTATCGATTCAATTTCCTGGGTTAAGCAATATAATTCCGGGGGAACCCAGATCAAGTATGATTGCACTTATACTGGTGATTGAGTTGATTATACTGGTACTGACATTGAATGAGCAGACAGGCCCAGCTATGATAAAGTTCTCATGCTGCATGTTCCTGGGAATCATAATGGCGATTATTCATAGCTGCTTTGAGTGTGCATCCTGGCAAAAGGCAGTCTTTGTAACGGTTCTCTATCTTCTCATCATGGGAATTATTATTGTATCTAACCTTGAATCCATAGGAATTGAGAGCTCCGGTTATAGAAACATACTGGCCAGCTTAATAGTTTCATTCATGTATGCTGCATCTTTGGGATTCACACTTTTAGTAATCCTCAGTGCAATCTGGGGCCAATACATAAAGCTCCGTTTCTCAGGAGCTTTCTATGCTTCTTATGATAAGGTTGGAATGATAGTCGTTATAGCAGTAATGGCCGTAACAGCAATAGGATGTTTTGTGAGAGACAGATTTGAGTTAGCATAAACAAGGAGTTTTGCGAGTCATCTGGCAGATAAAAAACTGTCAGATGGCTTTTTTTATTGTATGAAAACAGATATAGTAGAAGTCTGACCTTGTAGATGCTCCAATCATCAATGAGCTTCCTATCGCCATGGAGTGTGAGTTTATCGAATATCAGAGTGACGAGACAGGAATGGGAGTTATCGGAAAAGTCGTAAAAACCTCTATTGAGGAAGCAAATATGTCTGGAGACAAGGTTAATATAGATTCTCTTGAAGCTATCGCCTTTGATCCTTACACACATGGTTATTATAAGGTGTCCGGAAGAGTCGGAGAGGCTTTTTCAGATGGAAAGAAGCTCTTTTGATGGACAACAATTTACAATAATGAAAAAGCTGAGGGCTCAACCTTCAGCTTTTTCTATTTCTTTAATATATTCAAAGCCGAAAAGTTCAATCTGATCCAAGACCTTCCTGAATTTTTCGCCCATTTCGCTAAGACTATATTCAACTCTGGGAGGAACTTCGGCATATACCTTTCTGGTTATCAGTTTGTCATTTTCCAATTGTCTTAACTGTCTGGTCAGCATAGCTCTGGTGATGTCCGGAATATTCCTTTCAAGTTCGTTAAAACGTTGTGTTCCTGTACTAAGCTGAAAGAGTATAACTATGGCCCACTTACCTTGAAGGACTCTTTGAGTTGTGGCATAAGGACATTGACCGTAAATGCTTTTCATTAAAATTTTCTCCTTGTATTTCCGCAATAGTATCAAAAATGTGATTATGTATTATAAATGTTCGTACTTGTTTGAAATTGCCTAAGGGATAAAATGATGATACAACAAACAAAAACAAATATCAAATACATGGAGGAAAACAAAAATGTCAAATTTCAAAAAAGTAAACGTAACAGAGGCTCCTAGAACAGAACTTCATGATGCTCTTGGTTTAACGGGAGCAGAGATAAGTATCAATCATCTTCCTGCAGGAGCAGGTGTTCCCTTTGTACACTCACATAAAAATAATGAGGAAATCTATCTTATTCTTTCCGGAAAGGGTAAGGCTGTAATTGATGGAGAGGATGTTGAAATCGCTAAAGGTGATGTGGTTAGAATTTCACCTGAAGGAAAGAGACAGTTTCTTGCTGCGGAAGATTCAGAGTTAAGCTATGCATGTATCCAGGTCAAGGCAGGTTCAATTGGTGGATTCACTGCAGAGGATGCAGTGATGTACTGATTCTCAAAAGACACCAGCTTTTTCCATAACCATGCCGAGTCTCGCAGTGACGAGCTGTGTGATTCAGAAGGGTGTCGCAAACTGCATCCAACATATGCGGGAATCCAACTCAGAAATGCCTGCGCAAAAATCATGGGGGTAGAAGATA
>DFGW01000258.1 GCA_002372465.1 Butyrivibrio sp. UBA3740 | reverse complement strand
AGACATTTTGCCAAGAGGCAGCTTACCTGGTTTAAGAGAGAAAAAGATGTTATCTGGATTGACAAAAGGCAGTTCGACCGGGATGATAAAAAGATTTTGAAAGAGATAATAAGAATATATGAACAATAAGATTTACGAAGAACTTGGAATATCAGAAAAGGTTTATGAATTTGGTCAGGAGATTCTTTCTTCTTTAGAGGATCGCTTTAAGAAGATTGACGAAAATGCTGAATATAACCAGCTTAAGGTCCTTAAGGCCATGCAGGAGAACAAAGTAAGCGAAGCCTGCCTTCTTGGTACAACAGGCTACGGTTATAATGACATCGGAAGAGAAAAGCTGGAGGCTGTTTATGCCTCGGTTTTCCATACGGAGGATGCCTTGGTGCGCCCTCAGATTACCTGCGGAACACACGCTCTGGCCCTGGCTCTTATGAGCAATCTGCGCCCCGGCGACATGCTCTTTTCCCCGGTGGGCAAGCCCTATGACACCCTTGAGGAAGTAATTGGCATAAGGCCTTCAAAGGGTTCCCTTAAGGAATATGGTATTGATTACACCCAGGTAGACCTTTTGCCTGACGGTAGTTTTGATTTTGAAGGGATACGAAAAGCTCTTTTAACTAATGACAATATAAAGCTTGCCACAATACAGCGCTCAAAGGGATATCAGACAAGGCCTACCCTGTCTGTGGCAAGGATAGGGGAACTTATTAAGTTTATCAAGGATATAAATTCCGGGATTATCTGCATGGTTGATAACTGCTACGGCGAATTTGTTGAGACCATTGAGCCTTCTGACGTTGGTGCGGATATGGTTGTTGGTTCTCTTATCAAAAACCCCGGCGGCGGACTTGCTCCCATTGGGGGATATATTGCAGGAAAGAGGGAGCGCGTTGAAAATGCTGCCTTCAGGCTCACATCTCCGGGACTTGGAAAAGAGGTGGGAGCTTCCCTTGGAATCCTTCCTCAGTTTTATCAGGGATTCTTCCTTTCACCAACAGTAACTGCTTCAGCTCTTAAGGGTGCCATATTTGCTGCGAATATCTACGAAAAGCTTGGCTTTGAAGTGGTACCAAACGGCAGCGAAGATCGTCATGACATTATTCAGGCAGTAACCTTTGGTAAGCCTGAAGGCGTTATTGCTTTCTGTGAGGGAATTCAGGCAGCTGCGCCTGTTGACAGCTTTGTGGCTCCTGAGCCCTGGGATATGCCCGGGTATGACGCCCAGGTTATCATGGCTGCCGGAGCTTTTGTGTCGGGCTCATCTATAGAGCTTTCTGCAGATGGCCCCATTAAGGAACCCTACAGCGTGTTCTTCCAGGGGGGACTTACATGGCCTCATGCCAAACTGGGCATTTTGAAAACCCTGCAAAAGCTTGTGGATAAAGGCTTGGTTGTGATATAATGAGCGATAGGCATTTCCTGGTTCAAGCAGTGTTTATGCTTGCATGAAACACTGCTTGAACCAGGAAATATCGCGGATTTTTTTTATTGATATAAGGAGGCTGTTTTGGCTAATATATTCGGAATTGATCTTGGAACAAGCAATATCAAGATTTACAACAGAGATGAGGATGGACTTACCGTAGAAAAGAATATGATCGCCATTGAGAACAAGACTAATGTCTTTGCCTATGGCAATTCAGCATATGAAATGTACGAGAAGGCTCCCGATAAGATCAAGATTTCTTATCCTCTCAACAGCGGTGTTATCGCTGACATTGAGCACATGGAGACCCTGGTTAAGCTCTTTATCACAGATCAGATGAAGGGTTCAGTTAAGCCCTGTGAGGTTTATATAGCTGTTCCCAAGGATGTTACAGAAGTTGAGAGAAGGGCTTTCCACGATCTTATCAACGATGCCGGCATCAAGGCCAAGAAGATCATGATGGTCAAGAAGCCTTTGGCAGACGGCCTTGGAATGAATGTCGACGTCATGAATTCCCAGGGTGTTTTAGTCGTTAACGTTGGCTATGACACAACTGAGATTTCAATCCTTTCTCTTAGAGGCATCGTAGTTAGTAAGCTTATAAAGGTTGGTGGTAAGAAGTTTGATGAATCCATCAGGAACGTGATCCGTAAGGAATTCGGACTTCTCATTGGTGAGAAGACCTCTGAGAACGTCAAGATGTCCCTTAAGGACCTTGAAAAAGAGGGCAAGGATGCTGTTGTTTACGGTCGCGACATTGTTACAGGACTTCCTGTTGAGAGACAGATTCCAACCGATCTTCTCAACCAGTCACTTATAGAGAACTTTGACGCTATCCTTGATAACATCAAGGCTGCTCTGGAGAAGACTCCTCCGGAACTTGCTGCTGATATCTTCAAGAATGGTCTTTACCTTACAGGCGGAGCATCCCAGGTATGTCATCTGGCACAGCGCCTTTCAAACGGTGTTGGACTTAATGTAAACATCGCAGAGAATCCAATTGGTTCTGTTGCTCTGGGCCTTTCCAAGATCATCAAGGAAGATCAGTACAAAGCTCTTGCATATGGAATTGAAGAGGACAAATAAATGAGTCCTATTATCAGGAGAAGAGGAGAAGAATTTACACTTCCAAGTAAATATCTCCTCTTTATTTTAACAATCCTCTGTGTGGGAACTATAGTTATAACCTTTAACACCAGCTTGTTTACCGGGCCACTTAATTCCTTTGCTGGTGTTTTTGTTGTACCCTTCCAAAAGGGAATCACTACGGTGGGTTCATTTTTGCAGGACACAACAGAGCGCCTCTCATCCATAACGAAGCTCCTTGAGGAGAATGAGCGTCTAAAGGAACAGATCAATGAACTTACTGTAACCAACACTAACCTGGAGCAGGAGAAGTATGAGCTTACTGAACTTCGAAACCTCTACGAGCTGGATTCACAGTATGAAGGCTATAAAAAGACAGGAGCCAGGATCATTGCCAAGGATGCAGGTAACTGGTATCACTCCTTTGTAATAGACAAGGGCTCTGACGACGGTATTTTGACCGATATGAATGTCATTGCCGGTGGTGGACTGGTTGGAAGAGTAATAGATGTGGGTCCTGACTGGGCAAAGGTCCAGTCCATTATTGCGGATAATGCGGCGGTCAGCGGAATGGTGCTTTCCTCCTCTGATAACCTTATTGTTTCGGGAGATCTGGAATTATACAGGCAGGGATACATAGGATTTTCCAAGCTTGTTGATGATGCGGACAAGGTCAGCATCGGTGATAAGGTCGTTACCTCCAACATCAGTGATAAATATCTGCCGGGAATACTCATCGGTTATATCTCAACAATTGATGACGACTCCAACAATCTTACCAAATCCGGGAGACTTACACCGGCAGTGGATTTTGAGCACATGAATGAGGTTCTGGTGATCCTGGATCAGAAGAAAAACGTAGGTAATTAAGGTAAAGTATGAATTTCAGACGTCCTTTGTTTAATTTCATATTTATTCTTATCTCTTTTATCCTGCAGACAACGCTGTTTCGTGTTATAGATTTTGGCGGTGTTACCCCGAATCTGCTGATCATCATGACTGCGTCAACGGGGTTTATAAAGGGCGATAAACCGGGGCTTTTAACCGGTTTCTTTTGTGGACTTTTGGTAGATGTTTTCTTTGGAACCTATATTGGATTTTATGCGCTTATTTACATGTACATTGGATTTATAGTCGGGAAGCTTCATGATGTCTTTTTTACACAGAATCTGGCTATCCCCATCCTCATCATAAGCATTTCTGACTTTGTTTTCGGATTTATCTGCTATGTGCTGATGTTTCTTTTCAGGACCAAGTTCGATATCGGATATTACATGAATAACATAATTATTCCTGAGCTGGTTTATACCGCTTTGATAGCAATCTTTTATTACCCGGTAATATTGTGGGTTAATAACTCTATTGATGAAAAAGAGCTAAGGAGCGCGAAGAAGTTTGTTTGATAGTTTTAAAGAGGAATTCATAAAGTTTATAACCTCCAGAGCAGTTATTGTTTCTGGAGTTCTTGTTGTCCTGGGCTGTATATTGGTCTACAGGCTCTTTTCCCTGCAGGTAATTAATGGCGAGTACTATCTGGATACCTTTAAGCTTAAGATCAAAAAGGAAAAGACCATTCAGGCAGCCAGAGGAAATATCTATGACCGGAAAGGGAATCTTCTTGCCTACAACGAACTGGCTAACTCAGTTACCATTGAGGACGTTTATAAATCCGGCTCAGGAAAGCATAAGGCCATTAACGACACTTTGAATGAACTTATCGACATTATTGAGGAGAACGGAGATTCTGTAGATCAGGATTTCAATATTATTGTAAATGACGCAGGCAGCTATGAATTTACCGTGGAGGGGAATGCTCTTTTGAGATTCCTTGCGGATGTTTATGGACATGCTTCCGTTAACGACCTTAAGTATGAGGAGAAGACCAAGACAGCTGCAGAAGTGGTCGAGGATCTTTACAAGAGCTTCAAGATCGGAGACTATGAAGATCCTGAGGATTCTTCAACCTTTGTGCCCGGGAAAGGCTATTCCAAGAGCAGAGCTTTAAAGATTTTGAATATCCGCTACAACATGAACCAGAACAGCTACCAGAAGTACATTGATACAACGGTGGCTTCAGATGTCAGCGATCAGACTGTGGCAGATGTTATGGAGAATGCGTCAATGCTGGATGGTGTTTCCATTGAGGAGAGCACTGCCAGAAAGTATGTGGATTCCGTATATTTTTCACAGCTCCTTGGTTATACCGGTAAGATTTCCGAGGACGAGCTTGTCTCTCTTCAGCAGACAAATCCAAGCTATGGCCTTAATGATACTGTAGGTAAATCCGGTATCGAACAGGCTATGGAAAGTGTCCTTCAGGGTACAAAAGGGTCAGAGACTGTCTACGTTGATAACACAGGACAGGTAATTGAAACCAGCAACTACGTTGATTCTGTTGCAGGTAATGACGTCTATCTGACTATAGATAAAGAGCTTACGGAGGCCTGCTATAACATTATTGAGCAGTCCCTGGCGGGTATTCTTGTTTCTAAGATACAGAATGTCAAGACTTATACCTACACCTCAACCTCCAGTTCAAGCAATATTGTTATTCCTATTTACGATGTGTACTATGCAATATTTGACAATGATGTTGTAGATATCAGCCATTTTAATGCCAAGGATGCAGGAGACAGCGAAAGGGCTGTCTATGAGCAGTTTGTTAATAAGAACAGTGCCGTTTTGGCAGAGCTTGAAAATGAACTGATGGAAAAGAAAACTCCTTATGACCAGCTTTCCAAGGAGTATCAGTGGTATATGAGTCATATTGCAGCGATGCTGTATTCCGATGGCATAATCGACTCTTCAAAGGTTGATCGTGAGGATGAGATGTACATAGCCTGGACCAAGGACGAGACCATCTCCCTTGCGGAATACCTGAAATATACCATCGCAATGAACTGGGTTGATGTATCTAAGCTCTCAATTGATAACCAGTATGCTGATTCTGAGGAGATATTTAAACAGATAGTAAGATATATTGAGCAGGAGCTTTCTGAGGATTATGACTTCCAGACAAGGCTGTACAAGTATCTTTTGCTGGATGGATATATCTCCGGTACAGAAGTGTGCAATATCATAGTTGAACAGGGCGATATCCATGTGGATGAGGAGGAGCTTTCACTTTGGTTAAGAGGCGGAGAGTCTGCTTATTCCTTTATGATAAACAGGATTTCAAACCTTGATATCACACCTGCTCAGCTTGCTCTTGACCCTTGCACAGGCTCAATGGTTGTTACCGATGTTAAGACCGGTGATGTTCTGGCTCTGGTTTCATATCCGGGATATGATAACAATTTGATGGCAAACGGAGTTGATGCTGCTTACTACGCTAAGCTTCGAAGTGATAATTCCAATCCGCTTTACAATTATGCGACTCAGCAAAAGACTGCTCCCGGATCTACCTTTAAAATGGTTTCAGCCACTGCAGGCCTTACTGAAGGGGTTATTACTACTGATTCTGTTATCTACTGCGGAGGTATATTTGAAAAGTTTAATCCGGGTCCAAGATGCTGGATCTATCCAAGAGGCCATGGTGGGCTTAATGTAACAGGCGGAATCCGTAATTCCTGCAACGTTTTCTTTTACGAAGTGGGTTACAGACTTGGTCTTACCGGCGGAAACTATTCTCCGGAGATCGGTCTTCAAAAGCTTGCAACCTATGCGGATATGTACGGACTTACAGAGAAATCCGGTATTGAAATAGCTGAGTCTGAGCCTCAGGTTTCCGATCAGGACGCGGTTCGTTCTGCTATTGGTCAGGGCTCCCATTCCTACACAACTGTGGGACTTGCCAGATATGTTACCACCGTTGCCAACAGCGGAACCTGCTTTAACCTTACTTTGATAGACAAGACCACTGATTCCAACGGCAATCTTCTGGAGGACTACAATGCCAGTATCAGGAATACTGTGGATATGCCTGCTTCTTACTGGAATGCGATCCACACCGGTATGAGACAGGTGGTACAGGATAAGTCTTATTATGCAAATCTTGGGGTAGCTGTTGCAGGAAAGACCGGAACAGCCCAGGAGTCAGCATCCAGGCCAAACCATTCGCTTTTTGTCTGCTATGCGCCTTATGAGAGCCCGGAAATAGCCATTGCTACCAGAATCGCTTACGGTTATACCTCCAGCTACGCTGCACAGATCACCAAGGAGGCTCTGACTTATTACTTTGAACTTCGGGATGAAGATGAGATCATCTCCGGTACTGCACAAACTCTTCAAGATGGTGCTACCAACGCTGATTAAGGAACAGATATGGAATATTTTAAGAAGTATAAGATCATCGACTACGATTTTGCTCTGGTACTGATGGTCATCAGTTTAACAATTATAGGTATAATGTCTATCAGTTCGGCGGATCCTTCTTCCAAGAACAAACAGATCGCTGGTATGGCTCTTGGTATATTTATTATGGTGTTTCTGTCACTTTTGGACTATATGTGGTTTGTCAAATTCTACATTATTGCCTACCTGGCAAACATAGTTCTTTTAGGCCTTGTTCTTTCTCCTCTGGGCTCGAGCACCAATGGTGCCCAGAGGTGGATAAACCTCTTTGGCATTACGTTTCAGCCCTCGGAGACGGCCAAAATTTTATTGATTTTATTTTATGCGCAGTTTATTATGAAATATAAGGATAAAGTCAAGAATTTAGGTTTTATCGTTATTTGTCTGTTATTCCTGGCAGTTCCGCTTTTGCTTATAGCATCACAGCCGGATCTTTCTACCTGTATCATGGTCATGATAATATTTGCTTCCATCATATTTGTGGCCGGCATCAACTGGAAGATTGTAGCTTTTGTTCTGGGAACAGCTATTCCATTGGCGTTATTTATCATTTACAACGCTGTACAGGGGGAAAGCAGCATTTTGCATGAATACCAGCAGAGGCGTATTTTGGCCTGGCTTCATCCTGAGGATTATGCCAATTCTGATGCATATCAGACTCTGAATTCCATGATGGCCATCGGTTCAGGCCAGCTCTATGGAAAGGGCTATAATACTAATGAGATCAGCTCTGTTTTAAACGGTGGTTTCATTTCGGAATCTCAGACTGACTTTATTTTTACAGTTATAGGAGAGGAGTTTGGCTTTGTCGGGGCGTGTCTGGTGGTGGCACTTATCATGCTTATCGCCATTCGTTGCTTTATGATATCTCTTCGTGCCAAGAATATGGCCGGAGCGGTAATAGCTGCAGGTGTTGGTGCCTGGGTTGGATTTCAGGGATTTCTTAATATGGGCGTTGCAACAGGGGTTATGCCTAATACAGGAATTCCGCTTCCTTTCGTAAGCTACGGTCTTACTTCGCTTATCAGTGTCTATGCAGGTATGGGCTTTGTGTTAAATGTCCGTCTGCAGGGCAATAAATACATTACAGGGAGGGTATAGCTTCAATGAATATAGCATTAATAGCTCATGATGCTAAAAAGAGACTTATGCAGAATTTCTGCATTGCTTATAGGGGGATTCTTAGTAAAAACGATCTTTTTGCCACCGGCACAACCGGCAGACTTATAGAAGAGGTTACAAATTTAACTGTTCATAAATATCTTGCCGGACATCTTGGGGGATCACAGCAGCTTGGAGCAGCAATTGAGCACAATGAGATAGATCTGGTTATTTTCCTCAGAGATCCACTCACAGTTAAGTCACATGAGCCTGATATCAATAATGTCATGACACTTTGTGATATGCACAACATTCCTGTTGCGACAAACCTTGCTTCAGCTGAGCTTCTTATTAAATCACTTGACAGAGGAGACCTTGAGTGGCGTGAGATGTA
>DFGW01000021.1 GCA_002372465.1 Butyrivibrio sp. UBA3740 | reverse complement strand
GTTACTCAAGTTATTACTCATTTAAGCTCGGCAATTGAGTTAATTATATCTCTCTTTTGCTGAGCTCTCTTTCTGTCTCTATGATAATGAAGCTCGGTTGTACTGATGTCGGTATGCCCCATCTGCTTTTCTATAACTTTCGAATCCACATGATTATCAAGTAGAATCGTTCCGTAAGTCTTTCTAAGCTTGTGGGGAGACCTTAGCGGAATATCAAGCTTTTTGCAGATCTGGTAGAGTCTTTTCCTTATCTGATTTGTATGCATTCTGTTTCCATGCATCCCGATGAAGATAAAGTCCGGCGCCTTTCTTAAAATATCAAGAAGCCACAGATAGGAATCAGGCACTATTACCCTCCTTATTCCTGCCGGCGTCTTTGGATACTCTGATACTTCAAAGTAGTTCTTGCCATTTAATCTAAACTGAGTCTCTGTTCTATGAACGTAAATTTCCCCGTTTAAAATATCAGAGCCTTTAAGGCACACGACCTCGCCAACCCGAAGACCTGTTGCAAACAATAAAAGAACCCCAAGGCAGGATAGATCGTCTAAATGGTCTTTGCAGTACTTTGTAACCATCTCGATCTCATCGTCGTAAAAGATCTCTTTTGCATCGTCGACTATCTTTGGCTTAAAGTCGGCCTCGCTCATATCGAGGTCTTGAAATATCATTTCAACTGAGTATGGAAAGAGCCCCATCCTCTTCGCCTTTTTAAAGATGCCCTTAGTTAAGGTCTTTAAATTGGAGAAAGCCTTTCTTGACAGATGGTATTTTGCAACCTGATCTTCTAAAAAGGTCGAAATATCATTGGGAGTAATCCTGCTTATCCTCTCTTTTCCAAAGTCAGCAAAGAACTTCTCAAAGTCGTGATCAAACCTTGTCGCGGTTGAGGGCTTGATTTTGCCAATTTCAACTCTTCTTTTATTCCACTGAGCATAAATATCATTAATCGTCGGATCTGATGTGTTGTCCTTGTAGTAAGATACTATAAGCTTTTCAAGTTCTGCCCTGTCCTTTCTTTGAATTCTCTTTCGATCCGGCAGGTAAGTGACCCACCTCCCATCTTTGTTTTGATAGATTTTGTACCTGTGCTTCTTTAAGTATTCCTGATTCTCCATTTCCTTAATTTTGCAGATTACGGTCTCATCAAGAATACCATTTTTGAGTAACTCATTCAACAAAGTATCCATGCTAGCATAATAACTTGAGTAATGGTCACCCGGATTCGAAAAAAAAATAGAGCCGTGAAATATCCACGACCCTATTTTCTAAAAGCAGCTTGCCTATTTATCTTGAGAGAAGGCATTTAGAGTATGATTCGTCACCGTGAAACCTATGGTATGCTGCTTTTCTATTACGTCAAGATCATAGTCAAGCGAAAGCCAGAACGCTGGCGCCGTAGGATCATCTTTGTTGATCATAAATCTCCCCGCTTTTTTGTATGATCTGAGTAACCTGCCTGTAATTACGCCCAGTACAAACATTAACAGTCCATAAAGGACTGGAAGTATTAATGCGCTCATAAGTCTCCTTTCAAAACATTTTCCAAAATTCCCTTCCGGGGATTTTTTCAGATCTCTTTTACGATTGCCGCAAAATTAGCCTCATGAAGTTTCTCGCAGCGCTTAACCGCCGTCGACTTCTTGGCAAACGGTTTCCCGTCTTTCTTTCGTCTTGATACGACTCTATACCGAGTTCCGTGCTTCTCAACGTCAGCATGGAATCCAGCATTTTGGACCTGCGTAGCCAAATCCGTCGCATTCTTCTTCGACTTAAACACTCCAAGCTGAATCTCATACATGGGTTTCTTAGCCGGAGCCTCTTCCTTAGGAGCGATCTCCTTGTCATACCGATCAAGATTGTAGCGCTGAATAATGCTTGAGATCTTGGCAACGTAGTCAGGGTCTGTTGCATAGCCGCCATTCTTAATCAGGGTAATAGCTTCAAGATAGTTCTTGCAGTTAAGAAGACCTTCGTATCTCTTCTTCTTGCCATCCATAGCTCCAAGAAGATACGCAGAATGATCCTTGATCGAATCCTCAATGCTAGGATACTTCCTAAAGAGTGCCTTGATCGTGATCATCTTCTTGCCATCCCATTCCTGGGTATCGATCGCAACGGTGCTCTTGCCATCCCAAACGCTCTCCCAGGTATTGCCAGATAGCATCTTCTTCATGCCAAAGCAGTTGTTAGCACTCTTTGCAAGAACAGTCTTTGCATAACCTGATTCAAGGATCATCTGAGCTGCCGTTACCGAAAAGAGAATTCCGCTCTTATCATTCTCATGAATCAGTTCAAGAATTTTCTCGGCAGCTTTTCCTTCGGAGATTCCTTCGAAGTCTTTTGCCTGAGTTCCGGCAGGTTTGGTCTTGTTGGCATAAACCACTTCTCCTGCTTCGTTAAAGACAGAATATCCATACGGGCAGGCTTTCTTAGCATTTTCAACCTGAACGTATGCTCCAAGCTGAGAGTCTACATCCTTCCAGCTCTTCCTTACTCTAAACCAGGTAGTGGTCACGATATCGTCATCATCTACCTTCCCGTTCATAGCGTTCACTACAGCCTGACGGAAAGTATCCATGTTAATCCCAAAGCGATCCCATACATGGGTCGGATCTACGTGAGCCGATGACAGACCAGCTCTTCTACCCTCATCGTGAGAGGAAATCAGATAAAGGCCCGATGCAAGCTTTGCCTTCGGGTTCCACTTATGTCTCTTGCAGATCTCAGCGCAAAGCTGCACTGCGGTATCGTAGCCTCTGAAAATATCCCTTTTAAAGTTCTCGGCGTTGGTTACAGTGTAGTTAGCCCCGCCGGTGTACTTAATGAAGTCAGACTCGGCAATCTCGATCGTGATAAGATTTCGGTTGCCGTATCCAGCATCTGCCCACGAATAATAATCTTCGGGAAGGAGCTGATACACTCTTCCGGAGACGTCTGCATCGCAAATATAAGTCGTGCAGGCATTAACTGATGGCTGATTCCAGTAGTCGCAAACAGCCTTAGCTGTACCCTGACCGCACCCAATCGTGTGAATCTGGATGCCGATCTGGGTACGCTTAGCTCCCTTTCTATAACACCTGTTTTTAGTCAGGTAGTTTTTAATTACATTTAGACTCAAGTTCCTCTACCCTCCTTTCGTTAGTAGTCAGACCCGCCAACTGCAATCCAAGTAATGTTTGGCGCAAGCGATATGCTAGCATTGTTATAAACTCGAACTACAAAACCTGTAGTCGTTATGCTATGTACTGCGCATGAGCAGCTTCCGTAATCAGCTGCAGTTGACGACGTGCTGAGGCACGCAACAACTCTTGGTGCGGTTGTATACACATATGTATTGAAGGTAACCGAAAAATCTTGATAACTATGAGAATTTACCTGTTGGCCCTGTATATACCCACAGTCGATGCCTATATTTCGCTGGGTGGTAAGAATTTTTGTTGTTTCGAGTCCAGAGTCAGCAGTAAGCTGCGAATAAGTTTGGCCTCCATTTTTAGCGGAGTAAAATCCCCAGGCATCCTGCATAGATGCATCGTCTTGATTTTCGTCAGCCAAAGAAATTACAAACGGATTTGTCGTATCGCTTCCGAGTTTAATTATCTGCTGCATCTGCGGGTTCTCGGTTCCCCAATCGACAGTCACCGTTCCGGCAAAGGATCCGTCAGCGCCTTTAAGGGTTCCTGAAAACTCAATGTTTTTTGCCCTAAGCGTATCAACGTTTATGCTCGGATTAGAGACATTTGCTGTAACTGCTGCCTGCCTGTTTTTCAGCATGACAAGAACTCTGTCGCCCACAGCAACACTTACAGAAGATGCGCAGGGCGTAGAGTCAGTGGCTCCGTCAAATATAACGTCGACCGTCCCGTCCTCGTTAATCTTGTCTACAGTACCGTAAAGAAAACTTTCGCTCTTCTTCTTGGTAGTATCATTCGTCATCCTGACAAACTCTTTAACCAGTCTGTCTGATAGCTTCGCCAAAAATATCACCTCCGTAAAGCTTCTTAGTAAATACAGCCGTCTCCTGAACTGGGCATCCTGGTACACACTCTATGACCTGCTTTGTAACCTTAGCCTTAGTGTTTCTAAATCCGGCTCTTGCGTAATTGAGCATCACACAGTCGCCAATCCTTACAGGGCAGTATCCGTGTCTGTACGAAAGCTCGAAATCAACAGATGACAGGCTTACGAGTTTGTTATGGGCATACTCGTTTAGCTGGTCTTGAGTTATTCCGTCAACAACATCTGGACTGCTGTCCCTGTAAGTAATCCATCTGCCCCTTGCCTGATACGAAACAATACTCGTATCGTCATCGTTCTTATCCTCGGCTGTTAAAAACTCTCCGCTGCTTGACGAAAAGACCACCTCTACCCTGTTCGGTACGCCGAAAATATCACGAGAAGCTGACATGTCTGGATAAAGAATAGAGCTGTTATCATCCGTATAGATCCACCTTGGCTGCATAGCGTTGATGTCTCTGTCAGGGACAAATATAACTCTGCTAAGTTCGTCAAGCCCGAGACTGTACTTTGCGTTCACAAGAAGGTCAGATACAAATGTAAGTCTTGAATCTTGCGGATCAGATAGAAAATCGCCCGTAAGAGTCGTTGCGTCTTCGCACTCTCCAACAGGTGCTCTTAATGATGTGTCAAGCAAAATGCTCCTTGCTCTATCCACAACTTTATCACCTTTCCGCACAGCATAGCCAATCGGCATTTGCTTCTCTGTAAGCTCAATTAACGGAGTGTAGGCATCATGGCTCACCGAATTAACTTTCCCATCAAACGATGTACTCGGTGTCTGGGCAAGAAAAGTCCCAAGGGAAATCTTTTCTTTTTCATCCCCTTGGGTTGCAATAAGGTAAGGCCTTATATATTTGTCATTAAGGTCATCGCTCGAATCAATAGACGCACTGCCCAAAGTGTCAAGTGACAAATCTCTTGTGATACTGCAAGATTTTATCCTCGTTAGCCTCTCAACATCAAACCATGTGTACGGGTCAACAATGTAGTATTCAAAGGTTTGGCGCATGGATTTAGTCCAATCAATCATTTAAGCGCCTCCTTCCACCCTTGTGATCGAGAATGTTACCGGTATGCTCGCCTTACCGTGCGTTATGTTATACGAAACTTTAACATTAGCCCAGTATCCTGTGCCATACGGCTCTCTTACATATACGTCGCCGGGGTAAATAGCCAAAGCTCTGATTTTTGCAAGAGTGTCAACGTCGCTTCTTGGAATCTCTGCATTCCACCTTGAGGTAGAGCCTTCCTGAGTTCCGTAGTAACTCACCGGATGGCGCCTTCCTATATATTCAATTAAAGATACATCTGGCGAAACATCATCAGATACATCAATATTATAAGGAAGTCTTAGAACCGTTCCCGCCCACTCGTCAACAACGTCGTCATAAACCTCGGGATCTACGAAGAACGACCTTACATCGCCGTCCCACTGTATTACAGCACATCCTGCATTAACGGGAATTGGCTCCGGGTCCTCGTAGAAAACAACACCAGTCTTTAAATCAGTTGCCACAATTCTGTATCTTGCGTAATCCAAAGATGGATGAGGATCGGTTACGGTGAGATTATCCCCCGCATCAATCCCCGACTGAATCAAAGTTAAATGGCTGTCGTAGTCGATTCGATATACAGCAAGGGTAAAACCTTTTCTATACTCAAATTCCCACTCGTCAGAGCAAAACGGCCTGATGTAGGCTGTTAAAGTCGTTTCGTTAATGGAAATATCAGCACCTGGACTCCAGCTGGGAACCTCCCACTTCGCCTTGAAAGAACTTTCCGCTTCGGCTGTTAATCCGTTTTGCATCGCCACGCTCATTCTAACCGTGTACGTAGTTCCTTCGTTTAAATATAAATCGCCGGGATTAAGCTCAATTAAGAGCTCGTGATCCGAAGATGCGATGTAGTTCGAATAAATCTCCTCGTCGATGTTGACGTGGACTTCCATTCCGTCGTCTCCGGAAATATCATACTCCTCGTTCGATGTAATCGATATGGTGTACGCCACAGGAGTTTGAGACGACGGAGTTGCGAGTGCGTTTATTTTAATTGGAAACGACTCAACTACCGCATCAGTCTCTTCAGGATCCGCAACGCCAACACCAAAGGATATGCCGGGAGGCGAATAAACAACTGCCTCGCGATACTCAGACCAATCTGACCACTCGTCTGCGATACCGGATATGCCTTTCGTACAAACTCTCCAACTAATCTTATCGCTGTCCTGAAGCGTACTGGTATCGTAACTGTAACTGTTCTCTGTCGTGAGCGTGATCACGGTTTCTTCCTGGTCGTTAATCTTTATTCCAACCTTAGCGCCAGACTGCTCTGACCCATCTTCAGAGCTGTGAGCCCAGTTTATGACAATCGGATCGCCGAGCTTTCCAACACTCGTATAAGACCAAACGGTCGGTACGTCAGGTTTCTTTCCAACAGGAACATCCTTAACGTCCGACCATTCGCCTTCGCTTCCGTTCTCGCTTCCAACGCCCCTCAGCCTGAAATACCATTTTTCCTTCCCCTCCTCTACCGTAAGAGAAGATGCCGGAAAATGGGTTGTCTTGATGTTATCCTGCCTCTGAATTGAGCTGCTCTCTGTATCAAAGACAGGAACGCCATCAATTGTTTCGTTTGTATACTCAAGGGTATACGACTCCGCTCCTACTAAAGCATCCCACCTGACATCGACCGTCCCAAACGTTATTGTAACCAGGTCGTTGATTGTAGCCTTATCGGGCGGGGTATACTTATTCTCAGAATAGCTACTCCAGTCGCTTGTTTCGCCATGCTTCCCATAAGCAAAAGCCCTTGCTTTATAGCGGTGCCCGCCAACTTTGGCCTGATCATAGGTCACGCTCGCAACACCAATGTTCACCGCATTCTTCATGATAGTCGCTTCGGGCGAACTGACTACGGTCGAATCATCCTCGACTATCTGAAACTTAAGTTTTCCATTTGAGTGCTCGTTTTGGTAATTTGTAACGCTCGCCGTTACGACATACCCGTTCGAGCCTTTAGAAACACTAACATCGTGTATGCTTGGCGCGGACGGCGTGGTATCTGTACTGCCGGCTGGAATATATCTTTCATTGGACAGAGCTTTGCCTGCCCATTTTGCTTTGTTGCCGGGGTTCGGCTTTACAGAAACTCTAACTTTAAGAGCATTAGAGGGAGGTGAGTATGTCGCGTTTAGCTCTTTCGTGGTGCTGCTGGAGCCGGTAAACCAAATACCTTTGTTTCCAGTATAGTAATACCAGCTAACTGCATAACCGTCCTGCTTTGAATAAGAAGTCCTTTTCCAAGTCGCGTATATGGTTCTTGTGGTTCCGGCCTGAATTCCTATAGTTGGTTTCGCCTTTAGCGCTCTCTTCTTTTTAGCCATACTCTATTACGCCCTCCTTTCTACTCTAGCTGCCCTGATGAGCTCTCCAACCGCCGAAGCGATATTCGATCCATCGTCATAAGTTACTCCATTGATATTGTAAGTATCCCCAGGTCTGTCGGAAGATAGATTATCTCCAAGTTTGCCCAAGGCATTTAGAATATCAGCGTTGCTGTTTCTCTCCCTTATAGCCTCCGCGTTCTCTCCAATAGCGCTGAAGTTGCTAAGAAGCGTTGGGGAAGTGGGCATAAGCGATGCAATCCTGCTTGCCCCGTCTCGAACCTGAGAAAGGTCAAGGATCGGAGTAATTATAGGCTGTTCGTTACCTGTTCCTGCTAAAATATCATTCGTAGCAGCAACTGCTCTCCTGACGCCATCAAGTGCCATGTTTGCGACATTTGATGCTGCATTTGATACCACGCTAGAATATCCGCCGATACCCTTTACAAGACCAAGGTCAAAGAATCTACCAAGTTTCTCAGTTTCCCTCGAAGGAGAATGAGAATCAAGCGTTCGCTTTGTAGCCTCCAAAGCAGCTTTTGCCACCTCTATAGCGGCATTAATTGCAGAATACTTATTAAGTCTTATACCCTGCCCAAGACCCGATGAGAAATTCCATCCGGCTGAGGTGAAGGACGACTTGTAGCCTTCGGCAGCACTTAAAGCACTATCAAGTGCTGCTTTAAGAGATGATTTAATAGAGCCCGCACCATTGATAATAGCAAGCCCAATCTTGGCCGTCATTGATGTACCAATAGCGCCAAAGCCGGACGTATCAACACTTCCAAGAGCGCTTGATAAAGCTGATGATACTCCGGAGGAAATAGAGCTGGAATCGATGTTACTTGTAATATTACTTGTAATATCTTTTCCAGTATCAGATCCAGCGTCTGTATTTGAAAGATTTTGAGAAGCTTTCGACAGGTCTGCTGAGTTAATTTTACTCAGGGCGCCTGTAAACTTATCAACGCCGCTTGTGTCAATATCAGCAAGCCCTTCGATCATGGAGCGGACCGTGTCAATATTGGCTTTAACCTTTGATACAATGTCGTCATTTGTAAGATCGCCCTCACCAAACTTGACATTGGCAAGAAGCGATGCTCCCGATGCCAGCTGTTTTACCGCAAGCGCTACACTTGAGAAAGACTCAACATCGGTAAAGGACGTTGAGAAACTATTTAGATTTGGAACAATATCAACAAGCTCCTGCGCAAAGTTAGTAAGAACGCCATCGTGGAACCAGCCACCAAAGTCAACATCGCCAAGAGCAACGCCAACTTCAGCCAGTTTTTTGATAGCATCCGTTGCAACCGTCATCTTCTCGGAGTCGAAGTCTTCCCCAAGAGAGTTGGCAAAGTCATTAATTGCTCCACCAAGACCCGTAATGCCGGTTGTAAATGAACTATAGTCAGGAGTCGTGTCAACGCCAAAGAAGTTAAGCATAGAATCTATGATTCCGCCTTCTTTGATCGTATCCAGAGCCTCTTTAAGCTTTGCGATATCATCTGTCGGGACCGTAAGCCCATCAAGAGGCGCCATATCGGTCTGCCAGTCAACAAGAGCCGTCGATAACGTGCCCATATCTTCTGCAAACTGAGTAACCTGGGTCTTATCGTCTTCGCCAAGGATAAGACTTCCAAGACTTGTAAGAAGCCCCTGAAGGCTAATCTGACCAATAATATCAATAATGTCGTCAAGAGCGGTTGTATCAATTTCAATACCATCAAACTCGCTCATTGCCGTAGCGTAATCAGTAAATCCTGTAGCGAGCGTCGACATGTCTTCTGCGGCAAGCGCAACAGCTGCTTTTCCAGTCCACGCTTCAGTAAGCTGAGACGTAAGACCGTCAACAAGACCAGAAAGAGATGCTGCCGTTACAGCCCCTATTGCATCCATTAATGGCTGAGTATCAATCTCAATTCCTTCAAAGGAAGCCATAGCCGTAGCATAGTTTGTAAAGCCCTCGGCAAGCGCTGTCATATCGTCAGCGACCATCTGCACTGCAGTCTTTCCAGTCACCATTTCAGTAACGATGGAAGTAAGACCGTCAATAAATCCGCCAATAGACGCCGCTACAACGGCTCCGATAGCATCCATTAAAGGCTGAGTATCAATTTCGATACCATCCACACTGTCCATAGCAGTCTGGTATTCGACAAATGCAGAAGACAATGCAACCATGTCGTCCGCGAGCATCTGCGCTGAAGATTTGCCCTCCTCGATTTCAGACACAATAGACATAAGTGAATCTGCAAAGCCAACAGCAGAAACGCCAAGAATTGCCCCAAGTGCTTCGGCTAGCGGCCCAATATCAACCATTCCGATTTCATTAAGCCCGCTAAGATTACTCATGAAATCAGTAATATCCTGCCCGATTTGTGGAAGCGCGTCAAACAGTTCGGTGCCGATTCCTGCAAAGAATGCCCCAACAGCTTCTCCAAGCCCTCCAAGAACCATTTTGATAATATCAAGGCCCGTTTGGATCGTCGACATCTGATCGCCGCCAAGCGCACCGATAGCCCATGCAAGAAGTGTAAATGCGGCAATGAACGCTGCCATCACGACCAATCCAAGAAGTGCTGGGCCTGCTGCCGTTCCTGCTGCTACCGCGCCATACATCGCAACGCCAAGGCCTGCAAATATCAATCCAAGCCCCGCCGCTATCTGAGCAACGGTTTCTGGATTTGGCAGAGTTGCAAGTAAGAACAGTACTGTTCCGATAGCCGCGATAAGAACGGTCATCATCAAAAGTGACGTCAGAGCCGGTTTAACCTTTCCTGTAACACCTGCTAAAACTGTGAGCATTAAAAGAATTGCGCTAATTGCCGCGACTGGTGCTATTAATGCGGTTGGCTTAATTAGCGACAGTATTGCCAAAGATGCAGCAATTGCCAGTATTACAGCCGCAAGGCCAACCATTGTGCCGAGACCTTTTTCAATTCCTTTGGCAGATTTTACCACCACCGCCAAAGCCAGCATAATTACGCCAAGAGCAAGCACGCTCTTAAGAAGAGTACCTGGCTTAATCTTTGAAATAATCCATAAAGCAGCGCCTATTGCCAATATACAGGCAGCAAGCCCCGCAATGCCAATTGAAATAGAAAGACCATCTTCGCCGACGGCCTTCTTCATAGCCTTCATGATTGCCCAAAGAGCAAATACGATTGGCACAAGTTTTACTAGACCATTAAGAATTCGGCCAAAGGGCAGGAAGGACAAAAGCATAATAAGGCCAAGCAAAGCGTAAAGCGATATTATGACGCTCATCATGGATTTTGCAGCGGCAAGACCTTCTGTTCCTCCGCTCACTTTTTGCATGACTTTCATCATTTTAACCAGCGCAGCAAACAGAACCCCCGCTCCTATAAGCCCGGCAATTGCGGTTGGCAGATCGTTCAGAACCACCTTTCCAATAAGCACGATAGCGATGATTGCAAGAATCATAGACCCAGCCATGGATGACATCAATGCTGACGCTGCGATCATTTTCTTCGGATCGAGCTTGTCCATAGACTTTGCAAACGACGTAATCAGGAGCATCATCGCACCGATAGTAGCGACGCCTTTAATTATGTCGCCCACCTTTATTCCGGCAAGAATCTTTAATGTTACTGCAAATAGCACAAACGCTCCGGCCATCTCAAGCAGCGCGGCTTTATTGAGGAAGTTGGCTTTAGATTTGTGCTCTGCCGCCATTGCAGAAATAAGCTGCTCTATCGGCTTAACCAAAGTTCCGATAAACTTAAGGCCTTTAAACGCAAGAAGCGCCGCAACAATTCCAAGAATCTGCTCCGGCTTTATGCCGGTTACAAATTTAGCAAGCTTTTTGAAGAAGCCAAACAGAACCGACCCGAGTGTCTTCGATCCGTTCTTTACTCCTTCCTTCTTCTTTGTAAAGAAGTCAATTATCTTCTGGAACGCTTCGGGGAATGAAAAGCCCGTAACAGCATTCTTAATTCCTTTAAAGAATGCAACTATCCTGTTTTTGATTTCGCCAACATTTACCCCAAGCTCGGCTAGTTTTTCCTTTACCTTTTCTTTAATTGTGGTAAAGGCGGTAACAATAGGCTCAAATATCTTGCTGTCTCTAAAGTACTTAACTACAGTATCTTTAAAAGCTTTCCAAATTTCGCCTAAGTTCTCAAACTTAAGTCCGCCAAGACTCTTTACTTTTTCGATAAACTCTCCAAATTTAGCCTTAGCGCCTTCGACAAACGCGGGGATGCTCTTAAAGAACGATCCAATCGCAGTTCCAAGAGTAGTAAAAATATCTACTAAAAACTTACCAATCTTATGCTCTTCAAAAAAGTCATGGACTCCGTTCTTTATAGCTCTTAGTTTATCCTTAACTGCCTGAATTTTAAGAAGAAGCCCGGTCCAGATCTTTCCAAAAGTGTTTAAAGAGCCGTCAGCATTCTTTCCAAGATTTAGGAAGAAATTGCTAACCGTGGTTTTGATGGTGTCAAGACCGTTTTTAATCTTTTCGCCAATCCCCGACAGGGAAATGTTTTCTTTAAGATTAGAAAACGCCTTCTTGATGCCGGAGAAAATATCAATCTTATTGCCTTCTTCATCGATCCCCTCAAAAGCAAGGGTCATGTCATCTTTAAATCTGGTAGCACTGTCAGAAAGTTTCCCGAAAGTATTCTTGGTTCCGTCTTCTTTCTTGCCAAGACCGGTAAAGAAATCTTTTATAGTTGTTCCAAGTGTTTTGAAAGAACCCTTAAAGTTCTTTACAAGAGTACTTGCGGAAATATCTTTCCAAAGACCCTGAAATGCTAACTTAATACCCTTAAAGAATTCCTCAGGAGACTTGGTATTGGAAAACGCATTTACAACTCTGTCTTTAAACGTCCCAAAACTCTTCCCCACATTATCTAAAATGTTCGGGAAATTGTCGTAAATATAGCTAAACGCATCGCCAAAGCTATTAAGCACTCGCTGTACTCCGGGAAGAGCTTTAAATGCATCAAACCAGCCTTTAATCTTCCCTGTCACCACGCCAACGCCAGTTTCAATAGCACCAAACGTCCTCTCGACTATCTGATTTTGAACTGCCCAGTCATTAAGCATGGTAAGAAGATTGCCAAGCTTAGTGATAAATCCTCCAATAGGACCTGCCAGAGCGTTAAATATAACTCCAAGCCCTTTAAAGACCGTTCCAAGAAGCCTCTTTCCAACGCTAAGTAGCAGGGAAAAGACAGAAAATATACCACGAAACGCATTGCCAATATTCTCTGCGTTCTTCAGGGCAAATCTCCTAAGCGCTTTAGACGCGTCGTTTATCGCCCTTGCGATGTTGTAGATCATATCTCCGGTAGCCGGCGGAAACACATCATCCCACGCACCTTTAATAGATCCTGCAATCTTCTTAAACGCAAATATGCTAGTAACAATCGAATCAAAGAGGAGTTCTCTGCCGCTCTTTTTGAGTGATTTTGAATCCACTTTGTCGATAATATTGTCGAACTCTCCTGAGGTTCCTTTCATGGATTCCTCAAGCCCGACATTGGCAGCGGCCTGCTCTCTGATGGCATCTGTTATATTCCATGTATTGCCCGCAAGCTTGTAAAGCTCGTTTACATACGCCTGAACTTTCTCGCCGTCGAACCCTTCTTCGTTAAGCTGAGCAATTCGCTCGGGCATATCGTTGCCAAAATCACCCTTGATGACGCGATCAGCAGCCTCGTTTATCTCATCGAGGCTCTTGCTCATACCATCGCCGTCAACGCCCTCGCTGTTTAGCCTTTTTACAGCATCAGCGAGCATGTCAGTGCTAAGCCAGCCCTCTTTTAACGAGTTCATGAACCCAACGAAGTTATCTGATTCAAAAGCAACACCGTTGGCTTTTCCAACTTCCATAAGCTCCTTGTAAAGGAGTTTTGTCTGTCTTGTGGAAAGGTCAAGATTCTTCCAGTACTCAGCCGTTACGGCCTCTGTAGGCTTGCCAAGACCTTCTTTAAGGAGATTATTTCTAGCCTTTGCCTGAGCATCAATAATGCCGCCAAAGGTATCCGAGAGCATGGTGAATAGCTTCTTTGACTGATCGAAATCACCAATTAAAAGCTCCCATGTCTGAGCCCACCCGGAGCCTGCGGCTTCCTGCAAAGTGTCGATGAGCTGCGTGAATGTCTTAACTTCTGTTGCGGCTTTGGATGCTTTCTGTCCAAGTTCTGTTGTTTCGTCGGCGTATTTACCAAGGGCTGTAGTTAAAACATCAGACGTCATCCACTGCGCCGACAAAGAATCGTTAAACATCTTTGTCGCGTCAAACAGTTCAGACACATGCCCATTCATGTCTGTCGTAACGGACTGATACTCCTCACCTACTTTAGTGACTGTGCCAAGCTCAACTGCCGTATCGATAAGCGTCTGCTTAAAGTCAACCGTTGCCATATTGGCATTCTCAATTGATTTCCAATCAATTAACTTTACATAACCAGAAGACAGTGCCTGAGCGAAGTTATACATCGCGTGAGACGCCTGCTGAGAGTTAGCGCCGGCAAGAGCTGCCTCGTTCGAAATACCCTGAATTGCAGCAACCGCAGTATCAAGGTCTACGCCGGCGTTTGTGAACTTGCCGATATTAGAGGTCATGTCCGAGAAGGAATAAATCGTCTTATCGGCGTAAGCATTCAGCTCGTCAAGTTTCTGATTGACCATGTCGAGGGTTACAGGAAGACCCTCTTTAGTCTTTGCGCCCATAAGGATCGTCTGCACTGACCCCATTTTGAGCTCGTACTCTTTAAAACCATCCTCGATGGGCTTTGATGTGAACATCTTGGCATACTGCATCGTAGTCTGTTCTATCTGGGATCCAATCCTTGAAAAGAACCCAAACGATACAGCGTCAAGAGCTGAGATGCCCTGCCTTGCGGTGTTTATACCCGCCGCCATCGGGTTAAAGTCAACCTTCTTTAGAGATGAATTGAAATTATCAAGGCCGTCTTTAGACGTGGTGAAATTAAGAGCTTCTTTAAGCTTCTGGATAGTTGACAGAGATGTCGCTGCGTTTCTCTCAAAATTAGTATTCTCCAAACTCATCTCAACGACTTTAGAGTCAACAACAGCGCTGCTCGATCTGCTCATTTCACCACCTCCTCCCAGGCCTCTTTGGCAAGCTCATCAAAAATGGGCTGAAGAGCTGGATTTATGTAATCCCTTCCTTCAACCCATCCGCCAGTTCCGGTTCCGTGCCCGTACTGCAATATCAGAGCTATGTTTACATGATTGTTTATGTTTGAATTGTGAAACTCTATTACCGCCCGTCCCTTTTCCCTTACAATCTCATAAGACCAGCTTGCTGCTGTAAGACCGGAGTCAACAGGGGTTGCGTTCTTCAAAGCTTCCACTCCTAATTTTCCGTATTTATTTAGAATTCCAACATCGAAATTCTCTTTAAGATGCTCAAGCCATCCGGTAACTTTACCGAAATCGCCATTCTGTTTTATCTCAATCATCAGCTCATCCTCTCGTTTTATGCTTGGCCTTTCTTGCGGCATTTAAAGCCTTGTTTTGAGCCATGATTTCTCGCTTTGACATCTTCTTCTTCGGTTTGTTTTCTTCGCCGCAAACCCGAATAAGCATGATGAGCCTGTTTATATGCCACTTCTCAAATTCTGCAGGAATGTTAAATTGCACCATCCAGCAATAAATAAGCTCAGAAGTTACCTTTTGAGTCCTGCTTCTTTTTCCATCATCAGTAATCACAGTCGCTGTCATCGGATCGTTGATGTAAGTGTTAATCTTGTTTATGTCATCTGCTGTTAAGAGATTTATATAAAAAGACTTCTCATCGATTTCCCGATTCAGGATCATGCATCTTATGTAATCAAGGGTTTGCTCATTGGTTTTCTCGCTGTCAAAAAATGGAATATGCCACTTAGCCTCCCATTTAGAGATGGAGATGAGCGAATGCTCAAGATAAAGAGTCGTAGCTTTGACCGTTCCAAAACGCTCTGTCTTCTCATCGAAATACTCCCTTTCAGGAATATCAATTCTAAGCACACACTCACCTCCTTTTTAGATTTAGCCAACTACTTCTCCAGTTACCTTCTCGATCAGCTCAGGATTTGCCTCTGCTTTAGCAATCTCGCCGGCAATAGTGCTTGCAAACTTCGCCGGGAAGATGTTGATCATGAAGTCCTTAACAGTGTTGACATCGCCTTTGTACATGATGTCGTCCATCAGCTGCGCAAAAGCCGCAGAGCAGGCGAAGTTCTCAGTAATCTCTTTGTTCTTCTTGAATACCTTGCCGTCTTCGCTCTTTTCGCCGTAAGCTGCGATGATCAGTGCCTGCAGAGCCTCAAGCATCTGAAGGTTATCCTTGGTTGCGATCAGGTTCGCAAGGCTTTTCTCGCTGAAAGACGGGTTGTTATCCAGGAAATTCCTAAGCTGGGGCTCGGTGAAGTTGAAATATAATTCTTCTTCTCTCTCGTGCCCGTCAAAGTCCTCGTACTTCTGCTTAATCTTAAACATATAATTCTCCTTTCTTTAAAAAAGAGACCCTAGTAATTTACCAGGGCCTCAAAGCATCTTATTTTGATTTCAACTTAACCCGGCAGGAACAAGGCCGTTCTTTGGATACGCCTTCTCTGACGGGTAACTCAAGGGGTTGTTGCGAAGTGAGAAGCAACTTCGTCCGGAAGGGGCAGGCGACCGGTGGTTCCTTCAGATCCGCCAGAACCGTCAGTTCCGTACAGAATATCAAGGAAAGTATCCAGCTTATCCTTATCAACCTTCGTGGAGTCGATAACGACGGTTGCGGTCGGCTTCATACCTTTGGTAGTAACCTCTGCCGGAGTCGTGGAGATCTCCCAGCTCGGGTTTGCAGCTTCCGGAGAGTCATTAACGGTCGCATGAGCTCTCTCAGAGGGAGATGCCTGGCAGTTATATACAAGGTGGAGCTTGTAACCTTTCTCAGTACCCTCAGTATCGCTGCCGATAAGCGTTCTGTAGCAAAGGCCGAACAGGCGGCGAGACTGCTGTCCGATGTATACGCCGGGAGCAATTTCCTTAGATCCGTCGCACTCTTCGAACTGATCCGGATAAGAGTATGCCTCCAGAGTACCTCCAAACTCCTCAGCACTCATCAGGTTCAGGTACTTGATGTTATCAGCCCACAGAGCGGTCGGCTCTGCACCGGACGGGCTCTCGTTAAACGCGGTGATGCCGTTCCAGGCGACTGCGTCCTTAAACGTCTTCGACGTCTTGTCGTAAAGATACAAGACCATATGGTCTACACCAGTTTCATAAATTCTTTCGCCAGTCTTGTCCCATACAAGTTTAGCCATAATATTACCTCCTTAGTAATATAAGATGTAGATTGTATGATTGAGATTGTCCGCTTGGTAAGAACGATTAAAGCGTATGCCGGGTATTGTCGACACACGCTTTGAAATCTCGCTATCAGGATCTCTGTCAATCACAGTAATTTGGTACGCGGTATGCTGCAAATACACAAGATTGTCAGCAGCCACGTTATCTATGTCGTATAAGTTGTACCTTATACACGGGTATTGCATCACAAGCGATGCCGGCGGTTGGAAGTATACATTTCTTGATCCGAGCACTTCGCAAAGCAGCTCATGGAGTTTAAGCCTCCGGTCCATTGTACACACCTCCCGCAGATAGAAGGAGTCTTGGGCTCTGAACGGTAACGGTTGCTACCTTCCATTTAGTGCCCATAAACTCAACGTACTTAATGTTGTGGAAATTCTCGTTTGCGTAGGCGTCAGCGACGATACTAAACTCATTCGAGATGTTAATATCATCGATAACCTTATCCTGGCCAGATTCATGGCGTCTGGAATTGCGAACAATATCGCCGTAGTAAGGTCTTTCAACCATACTGTCTTCCCAGACACCCGGCCTTATTTCAGATACCGTAGCAAACCCGACGTTCCCATAAAATCTGGCCATAGTTCCACCTCATTTTGATTCCATCATCAGCCGCCCGGAATTAGACTGTTTGACGCATACGTCGTATCTGCCGGGTATACAGCCGATAATGGAGTTACGCGTTTGGGCTTGCTGTGATCGCTCCGGTAGCCTTGGTGTAAGTCAGGGTGTAGGACTCGCAAACAGCGGTAACTGTACCGGCAAGCTTATTCTCAGAAGCCTTCGTAATAACCTCGAACTCGCCGTCCACATCCACAATCTGACCAACGAAGTCCTCGCCAAGGAGCTGCTTGTTGATGGAATTGACGGTTACGGTATCGTCGTCAACAGTAACCTTGATCTGAAAATCCCCAGTCTCTCTTCTAAGTCTCATAATTTTCCCTCCTTAAGGTTGTGTGGGTGATCACTGACCGATCATGCTCTTGGAATCGAAGTCAGAATCGCCGATGATCTTGCTGGTGCGGCCGGTGGTGGAATCAGCATACAGAGTGATCGCGGAGAACGGCTTCATCAGGGAACCGGAGCATCTGGTCTCGATCAGATACTTCATCTGGTTGTAGTCGATGTCGAAATCATCGAACATGTTGATGGATCCGCCCTTGTCGGCGCCAACGCTGTAATCAGCCAGGTTGACAATGATAGCCAGGATCTCCTTGCCGTTGTAGGAAGCTCTTGCCATGACCTCGTCCGGGATCGTCACAATGCGGGAAACTCTGCACTTGGTAGCAAGCTCTCCTTCGGTCTTGTACAGCGGATGCTTCTGAGTGTCCTCAAGCAGCAGCATCTCGCAAAGCATGGACTCGGAGGTGAACATGGTCGGGGATCCAGATCCCTTGTAACCCTTACGAGCGCGGATAGCGGCCTTGATGAAGTTCTCTGCATAATACTGGGCAGCATCTTCGATCGGGGTGCCGGACTGTACGCTCTGGCTCGGTGCTACGCCGTACTTGATATTGAACAGATCACTCTCGTTTACGATCGGGCGGATGCAGGTGGGATCGATCTTGTCGTCATCGGACGCCAGTCTTCCGTCGCCAACCAGATATGCTCCGGCAAGTTCCTCGTCCAGCATCATTCTCATTTCAGCCTTCAGCCATGCGATTACGTCGAAATCGGTGATGTCAATCGTGTCGTCGCGATCCAGCTTCTGTTTCTTGTAAACCGTGGTCGGCTGGGTGGTTCTCTTAAGCAGGCTGAAGACCTCTTCCTTCTTCAGTCTTCCCTTCAGGTATCCACGAGCTCTTGCCTCGTCCTCGGTGATGTCAGCATAGGTGGACTTCAGGCGGGTAAACGGAGTGTGGTGAACACCGCTCATAACGACATTTACCCAGTTGTCCGGTCTCTTGATCCATTCCGGCGGGGTATTCTGCTCCTTGGCAGACGGGAACAGCCAGTCGATCTGCTCGATGCCATAGTCTTCAGCATGCGCCAGGAAGGAATCCTTCAGGGATCCATAGCGCTTTGCATCGGCAATGATCGTGCTCATCTCGTCATGGGTGAGGGTCTCGCCCTGTGCCATATCGTTTCCATCAAATACGTTGTGCTTCATAACGTCATCTCCTTCTTCGTCAAGATCTGAATGCTCCGCGGCGCCGTCGTCCTCATCGTCGTCTTCGTCGCTCGTTGCATCTTTTACAGCTTCGTTTACAAGGAACTGGCAGACAGCCTTCTGATCGTCGGTCATCTCGTTGTAGACGTCCTCTACTGTCTTTTCCTTCTTCTCTTCTTTCTTCTCTTCCTTCTTGTCAGCCACGTCGTCTTCTCCTTTCTTTTTCTCATCGGAATGCTCAAGCTCGATGTCCTTGAAGAAGCACATGACCGCTTCGTCCTCTACCTCTTCAAAGCTTCCGTCACTATGAGCCATGGCAACATTGTCAATAAAAGCTCCAGGATTAGCCCCGCCGTAAACAAGAGAAACCTCTCTGATTACGCCGTGAAGAACCTCTTTCGCAGGGGACTGCCTGAGGTGATTGGCATAAATTGAGAGGTACTTAATGTCGCCGTGCTGCACTGCTTCTTTCGCATCCTGCGCTTTGGCAGAATTATTGAAAGAGCCGTACATGTAGACGCCTTCGTCTCTGTTTTCCAGGAGGGCATGCCCAAGTACGTCTGTCGGGGAATCGTGCTGATGCCCCCATACAAGCGGAACGGTCTTACCATCCATGTCTGCAAACGCTCCGCGCCGGATGGTTCGACCATCGGAACACTTGTAGTCATTGGCAGTAGCCCAACCGCTAAAGTCAAACTTAGCCATTTTGATTTCTCCTTCTTGTTGCATTAAAAAAGACCCCTCTCGGGGCCTAGGTTTACTGTTCTACTTGCGCTTCTTGCTCCTCTGGCGGAACTTCTTCCTCCATTGGCGCCTCTTCGGGCATCATTTGCCCCTGATCGTAAAGCTGCGGATTTGACAGCTGATCAGCTCTAGCATCCATACTCGGAGCAAGGCCGATAATGCCTCTTGCTTCGTTCTTAGTAATGATCTCACCTCTTGTAAGCTTCTCTAAAAGATCACCAAGCTGGGTTTGAGGAGTCGATACGAACGGATCAGTGAAATACATGATAGACTGGCCTTGAGTTCTGGCAGTCTTTGTTAAGAACTTACACTTCATAGCATCGATTATTGCAGAGATAACAGGCTCAACCGTCCTGTTCATATAATTCTGCATAACCGTCTCGTCCGCGCTTCCGTTAAATACTTCTTCCGGCATGCCGAGCTGAGCGTGGAACATCTTGGTATAGTACTCAACCTGCGTAAAGAGATTGTTCTCAATTGCGCGATTAAGCTGAGTTACCTTCTCAGTTCCGTCAATGTAGGCAACGCCGTACTTGGAAGAGGCGAGCTGAGACTCAAAGTCTTTGACTCTGGTGTCCGCCTGTATTCTTCTTCGCTCTGACTGTATTGTATAAGGAAGCTGAACAATAAGATTTGCTTTTCCAGAAGCAGACTCGTCGTCGATGATATCAAGCTGGTGTATCTTTCGACACAGCTGCTGGTAAAACGAGTTTGGCTCATTCATTATCGAATAGAACGGATTCTCAGGAAGTGCTACGATGCTTTTTGGAAGCGTGACTTGCTCCGTCTTGCCGAGGCGGTCGTTGTAAAGCTCAATCTTTACATCTCTTGGATACCACCCGACAACCTTTCCAACCCTCAGCGATTGGATATCAAAACCTCCGGTAATCCGGGGGTTCTCTGTAGTGTCAACGGGGACGATCGCAATCGAACCTTCGTCAAGCAGCGACATGGCGCAGTCTTGCAAAAACGCCCTTGCCGTCTGGTCTATGTTGGCCTGCACTGATAAGCATTCGTTCAGATCTGACTTCATGGGTTCCATATATCTTCCATCTGGATCAAGTCTGCAATGCTCTACCCTGTGCTTTGCAACATCTACCGCTATTCTATTGAAGGTATTCGAAATAATCGAACGCTCGTTGCCTCGTCTAATCCTCATTCTTCCAGGCCTAAGGTAACTTTCAGGACCCAGATTGTGGTATGCAGTCGGATCTCGGCCTATAAAGGCATTCCATCCGTGCTGCAGTCTTTGGAATAAGCCCATTTTGATTTATCCTCCTGGGTTATTTGCATAAAAAGACCCGGGGCCCGAAGGACACCCGAGTACTATCCATAGTTATTTAATTTTTACTTCAGTCAAATGCATATTTCTCAGGTACTTTCATATAATAGACAGCGACTTTCCCATTGTTAAAATCATCGTTTCCAAGCAAGATGTAAAGCCCATCTCTCGATGAGTTCCATCTGCACTGCGCCACCCCTGCTGTTCCCTGAGTATTTATTACTGTCTTTGATGAGTTTGAGAACTCTACACCAAGAATCAATGTATTGCTCATAGTGTATCCACTTTCAAGCATTACAGTAGCGTATCGAGTACTTCCGATCGTTGCCGTTGCCATTTTAATCGGAATCTGCTGCTGAATTGTGCTTGTAGCCATACCTTGTCCGCCCCTTTCTTAAGATACCGAAATTACTTCCTCCAGTTTAATTTTTAACGATGTTGAGCCGTTAATATATCCGCTTACTGTTACAGACCCGCTTTCCGTTGTAACGGTCCAATCGCCAATTTGGACAAAAGGTTCACTCAGCCAATAAGCAGTACATATCATGTCGGTGGTGACATCGGCCACATTTTTTGTTGAAGTTACAGAATCGCCAGTTCCGCTAATTGTTCCAAAATCTATCCATAGAGGAACATCTTGTTTTTCAGCAACGGCCGCTTCGATATTTTGTGCCGCTGTCTGGGCATTTTGTGCCGCTGTCTGGGCATTTTGTGCCGCTGTCTGGGCATTTTGTACCGCTGTCTCAGCGTTTTCTACCTGATCGCGTATAAGAGAAAGCTCGGTATCAAGTTCCTCAGATATGGCAAGTATTCCGTTATCCATGTGGTTTAAGTTGGCGGCATCAATTGGAGTATCTGTAGAAGGAGCGTCCTGCCAGCCAACCCTTGTGTATCTTATTGGCATAATTAGCCTCCTTTCACATACGGATATAACTCTCCATCAGGATGAACCAAAGTATTCGGAAACAGTTTCCAGCTATCCGGCATCTCCTGCTTTGGAGTGGTAAGCTCGATTATCTCATCCGGGAAAGGGAGCCTTGGATCGGCATCGTCGGTTCCGTAGATTATCTCTTCCAGAGTATTTAGAACATCGGGATCAAGAGATGTGGAATCGATCACGATTTCGCTTACGGGATCAAACTCATCATCATCAATCTCCTGAGGGAATGTTTCAAACGAGATAGTGGTCTCCTGAATATCCATGGATTCGTTTACAGTTGAGTAAGCTCTCGAAAAGTCAGTAACTCTCATGTTATAAATCATGTGAATTCTGTACCCATGCTCTGTTCCTTCTGTATCATTCCCAATCTTGCTTCTATAACAAAAACCGAACTGGTCTCGATCCTGCTGCCTTGCATAAATACCGGGCGTAAGTTCCCTCTCGCCAAGGTACTCCTCGAACTCGTCAGGGAATGTATAGCATTTTATAGATCCGGAGTATTCCTCAGAAGTATACTCCGACCCAACCTTAACCCCGCCAGAATAAAGGGGGCTTGCGTCTCTTCCGCCATTATTATCGTCAACTCCGGTAAGGCCATTCCACGCAATCCCGCCGGTATAAATGCCACCCTCAAAAGGATAAAAGACGCCATGGTCGACGCCTATCTCGTACTTTCTTTCTCCGAGGGCGTCCCAAGTAAGTCTTCCCATAGCCTTACCTCCTTAGTGGTTACTTCTTGGGTTTCTTCCAAGGTTTCTTTACTTTTCTGGCATTATAGTTCTGCCAGTACTCTTCTTCTGACAGATTCCATCCACTCGCTCTATCTCTCGCGTTGGCATTTCCAGCGCGAAGCGCGCTTCTAAATCGTTTTACGCCATGAGCTCTTGAATCGTTGTATTTAAGGGCTCCATACGAGCCAAGAAGCGATGCCTGAGCAAAAGTTTTTCTGGAGCTCATCCTGGCAATACGCTCGTTAGTAGCTTTATCATGTTTCGAATAGAGTCGATTTGCAGATGCAACTCTCTCCTTCATCCACTGCTCTCTGGATGCCGCAATCTTTTTCCGCTTCTGATCCTTGGAAAGAGACTTATCTCTCTTAATTGCCTTACGATTCGTTTTGTACATGGCCTTGGCGGCTTTAACTCGCCTATCATGACGAATGCCCCAGCGCATGCCAAGAACACCATAGTGCTGGAGAGAATCCTCTGAGCCAGAACGAACTACAGCGTAATATTCGCTCATTTTGATTTCACCTTCTTTCCCTTTTTAATGGTTGCGGCACCTTTGGCCACTTTCGGCTTTCTTTGATGAGGACGATCGGACCATTGGGCGGTGCCATCTCCTGTTTTCTTACCTTCTGACACTTTTACTGAGTTCGTATCGACGCGCCAGGAAGATAGAGAGGGGAGCCCCAACAGTTTCGCCAATCTGTTCCTTTTTCTATACAGCTTTGCCGTTGTTTTAGTATAAGTACCGTCTTCGTTCTTATCCACTTTCTTATAATCCTTAACATCCCAGCCAAGATCGTGGTAGCCCTTCTTTGCTTTCTCAGATACGCCATTAGCAGCGCGCTTAACCTGATATGTAGCAGCCCCGGCAACCTTCCCAACCTTACTGTTGGAAATCTTTCCAAGAAGCGTTTTATCGTATTTGTTCTTCGCCTTCTCGTACTCGCCATAGGTTTTCTTAGTAAGGGCTTTATCTTTTA
>DFGW01000204.1 GCA_002372465.1 Butyrivibrio sp. UBA3740 | reverse complement strand
ATGGCAACTCTCTGCTTCTGACCACCTGAAAGCTCACGGGGCTTTGAATGAACCTTGTCCTCAAGTCCAACCAGCTTGATGAGCTTCATGATCTTTTCTTTTGCTGCAGGAGTATTGGTAGGTAATCCCCAGAATTTCATGGGCAGAGCAACATTCTGAAATACATCCAGTCTCTCCAGAAGATTAAATCCCTGGAAGATCATTCCCATTTTCTTTTGCTGATAGCGAAGCATCTTCTTATCTTTGATATCGATAAGCTTGTCATCCACCGTGATGCTTCCTGAGTCGTAGGACTCAAGACCGTTGATGCAGCGAAGAAGCGTCGACTTACCTGCACCGGACTGTCCGATTATTCCAAAGATCTCGCCGTCATTGATCTCCATGGAAATGTCCTTGAGGACCTCAGTCTTATTAAATGATTTTTGTACGTTTTCAATCTTGATCATTTTCTTACTTTTTCCATACTTATTTGCTTGAAACATCAATGTTTTTCACTTCAAACATGCCTATTATTATGCCATCACTCAGGCCAAATTTCAATAAAAAAGGCATCCGACAAATGAGCCGGATGCCAGGTTTTTACACATTACTGTGGATCAACGAATGAAGGAATAACTGCTCCCTTGTATGTTGAATCGATGTACTCCTTAACCTTGTCAGAAGTAAGAGCCTTGATAAGAGCCTGGATCTTCTCAGAGTTCTCGTTGCCTTCCTTAACTACAAGGAAGTTAGTTCTCTTGATGGTTGTCTCATCATCGAAGGACTCGATGTCAAGAGCAGGGTACTCTGCAGGAAGACCTGCTTCAAGAGCGTAGTTACCGTTGATTGTTGCAGCATCAAGATCTGGAAGTGAAAGTGGAAGGCTTGCTGCCTCAAGTGGTGTGATCACATAGCCGTGAGGGTTTGCTTCCTTATCATTTGTAAGGGAATCCTCTGTGTAGTTAGCATCTGTTCCGAAACCACCCTTTGAAACAAGAAGTCCCTTCTGAACAAGAAGGTCGATTCCTCTCTCTCCGTTATCAGGGTCATTGGGAATACCAATTGAAGCGCCATCAGGAAGCTCTGAAAGAGACTTATACTTCTGTGAGTAGATACCCATGGGCTCGATGTGAACGCCTGCAACAGCCTTAAGGTGAAGGCCTGCATCTGTGTTCTGCTGGTTCATGTAACCAAGGGTCTGGAAGTAGTTGGCATCAAGCTCGCCCTGCTCAAGGGATGTGTTAGGAAGCACATAGTCTGAGAAAACAACTGTCTCAAGCTCCCAACCGTCCTCTGCAAGAACCTCCTTAACAATGTTATCAAGAATCTCTGCGTGGGGAACAGGTGTAGCACCAACTGTGATCTTCTTGTCGCCTGCATCTGCTGTGGCTGTAGCTGCTGTAGCATCAGCTTCCTGATCAGCGCTCTGTCCGGCGCTCTGAGCTGCTCCGTCAGCGCCACAGCCTGTAAGTACGCCCAACGCCAAAGTTCCTGCAAGCACAAGGCTTGTAAAAATACTCTTTTTCATAACTTTTCCTCCTCAAACCCGCTTTGTATGCGGTTATTTTCAATTGATTTATTATAATATACTCCCCATAACTTGTCATTGCAAATATGGAAGGATTATAGACACCGATAAGATTTATTGTTCACTCCAAAATATGCTATAATACCTCCTACACAAAACCATTGTAAGATTTCCGGAGAGGACTACCAAATGCAGATAGTAAAAACAATAGAAGAAATGCTTTCAGATAACAGAGAAAAGCTTGTCATAGATGTACGGGATAAAAGCGATTATGAAAAGAGCTCTCACCCCGATGCCATTAATATACCCTGGGAAAAGTTTTTGGATAATGAAGATGTGCTCCCAAAAGATAAACCGATATATCTTTTTTGCTACTCCGGAAAGCATTCCGTTGAAATCTGCGAAGAACTTGTCCCTCAGGGATACGAAATATACAGCATTGAAGGCGGAATCTACAGCTATTACAGATATACCATAGAAAACCAGCTTTCTGATAAAGAAGAAAAAGAAAACCGTTATAAGGATATTGAAAGAAGCATCATCAAAAAGTTCAGGCCTCAGCTGTGGAGCCAGTTCACCAAGGCCATCAACACCTATGAACTCATTAAGGATGGCGACAAGATTGCTGTATGCATTTCAGGTGGAAAGGATTCCATGCTTATGGCCAAATTGTTTCAGGAACTGGAACGTCACGGGAAAAAGAACTTTGAAGTAGTCTATATGGTAATGAACCCGGGCTACAATGACATCAATTACACCACTATCATCAATAATGCAAATCTGATGCAGATTCCGATAACGGTATTCAATTCCGATATATTTGACATTGTGGACAAGGAGACGGAAGGATCTCCCTGCTATCTTTGCGCCAGAATGAGAAGAGGCGCTCTTTACAGCAAAGCAAAAGAAATGGGTTGTAACAAGATTGCTCTGGGACATCACTATGACGATGTAATCGAAACTATCGTCATGGGTATGCTCTACGGTGGACAGATTCAGACCATGATGCCCAAGCTTCACAGTACCAATTTTGAATCAATGGAGCTGATAAGGCCTCTTTATCTCATCCGGGAAGAAGATATAAAAAAGTGGATGGACTACAACAATCTCAAGTTCATAAACTGCGCCTGCAGACTCACCGAGAGCTGTGCCAGCTGCGGTGGAACCGATAAGGGCAGCAAGCGCGCAGAGATCAAGTCTCTCATCTCAGAACTCAGGGAAAGAAGTCCATTCATTGAGGCCAACATTTTCAAGAGCGTTGAGAATGTTCATCTAAACACAGTTATTGCTTATAAAACTTCTGATGGAAAAAGGCACCATTTCCTTGACGATTATGACCAGACTTAAAACTCTTGCCTAAACCCACGGCTCAATCTGCCTTGTGTGCTTCAAGTTTCTCCACGAAAGCCTGTCCCATCTCCGAAAGCGCGCCTCCCTTTCTGGTTATATATCCAAAGGTTAGTGGCTCATCTTCCTTGAGCTTGATGACCTTGATTTCGGAAGAAGTCTTTCCTTCGCCCAGCATAGCTGCTCCAACAGCGTAGCCATTAAGACCAAGCATCAGTTCAATGGATGTAGCTCTTTCGTTGGTGCTGATAATCTTCTTATAATCGTAGGTGGCAAGAGCTTCTTCTCTGTAGTAAAAAGAGGTGTTGTCACCCTGATCAAATACCATACAGGGGTAATCCTGAAGGTCCTCTAAAGACAGCTCATCCCTGCCTGCCAAAGGATGGTCCTTACTTAGATATACGTAAGTATCTCTGGTAAAGAGCTCATGGAACTCCAGGGATGCATCAGCAAAGATCTTCTTAAAGGTGTTTTTGTTAAAGTCAGAAAGAGCAATAACTCCCACCTCGCTCTTCATGGTCTTGACGTCCTCGATCACCTCACTGGTCTGGGTCTCACGGATATAGTACTGATACTCCTCAAGATCATATTCCCTTACAGTGTCGATAAAGGCATTAACAGCAACGGTGTAATGCTGCATGGAAACAGAAAAAGTGGGGCGCTCCGCTTTTGAATTGAGGTACTTATCCTCAACCTTCTCGAACTGCTCCACAGCATTTCTTGCGTAGGCGATGAAGGAAGCCCCGGCAGCAGTTGTAACCACGCCGTTATGAACTCTCTCAAAGATCTGGATTCCAAGCTCATTCTCCAGGTCCCTGACGGCACTTGAAAGTCCCGGCTGTGAAACATAGAGCCTGTCCGCCGCCTTTCTCATGGAGCACTCTTCATCGATTGCAATAACATATTTAAGCTGTAATATAGTCATGTGTACACCTCTTTGAATATTTATACACACTACTATATCACAGCTTCCACGGAATTTTCATATAACTTTTTTAATTCATACCACCATTTTTTACTCCTGCGCTATAGCGAAAACTCTGTTGAATTCGCAGATAAGGTCAGCTATTCCCTCGATACCTACAGACAGCCTTAAAACTCTGTCGTTTATCCCGTTCTTTTCCAGAACCTCTTTGGGTACATCTGCATGGGTCTGGGTGATGGGGTAGGTTATAAGGGTCTCTGTCCCGCCGAGGCTCTCGGCAAAATAGATAAGCTGTACATTGTTAAGTATCTTGTGAGCAAACTCAGCAGAGTCTACCTCAAAGGTGACCATGGCCCCGAAGCCTCTGGCCTGCTTTTTCATTATGCTGTAGCCGGGATGCTCAGGCAGCCCCGGGTAAATGACCTTTGTCACATGCTTGTTTGTCTTAAGATATTTGGCCAGAGCCATGGCATTTTGCTGTGCCCTGTCAAGCCTGACTGCCAGGGTCCTTATTCCCCTTAATATAAGCCAGCTGTCAAATGGCGCCAGGCCTGCCCCGGATGTCTTATAGATGAACCTGAGTCTTTCATCCAGCTCTTTGTCATTGACCACCACAAAACCTCCGATGGTGTCATGATGCCCGCCCAGGAACTTTGTCCCCGAATGGATCACTATGTCTGCCCCCAGATTCAAAGGATTCTGAAAATAGGGAGATAAAAAGGTATTGTCTACGATAAGAAGTATTCCCTTTTCCCTTGTGATCTTTGCCAGTTCCTGAATATCTGTGACATTCATCATTGGATTGGTGGGCGTTTCAAGATAGACTGCCCTTGTGTTTTCTTTTATGTAGGGTCTGACATCCTCGCTGCTAAGACTAACGGCGCTGTACTCCAGACCGTTCTTTTTACTTATTTCATTAAAAAGTCTTATGCTTCCACCATACAGATCCGCGTCCACAATGAAGTGATCCCCTGGCTTAAACAGTTCCATCACTGTAGCAATTGCAGCCATTCCACTGGAGAAGGCAATTGCATCACTACCATTCTCCAGGTAAGCAACTACTGACTCCAGCTGCTGTCTCGTGGGATTCTGCATCCTTGTATAATCAAACCCGGTGCTGTCCCCAAGGCCCGGATGTGCAAAAGTAGCTGTCTGATAGATTGGATAGCTTATAGCTCCCCATTTATCCAGAAGGCTCCTGTCAAGCTGTTGGCATTTTGTCTCTATACTGCAGTTCACATCTGTACACTTGTTACACCCGCTGCAACCCATTTCATCATCTCCTGCCCATCATTTTATTATTCAAATTCCTTAATCTCAGTCTTTATAAAGGAATCCAGAAGCTTTACATATTCATCTTTAGTGTATTTTGGCTGATAGTCCTCAACGACCTTTTTGGCTACCTTTGCATTTTCCCTAAGGAACCTGTAGGTTCCAAGAGCAAATACCTTGGCTGTCTCGATATATGCCAGTTCCTCATCAACCACGTCAAAGTCATCACCGTGGAATCTCCCCTTGATTCCACCTGTTCCGAAGCAGTATACCGGCTGAATATGCTGCACATCTCCAACGTCCGTTGATTCGCCGCTGAACTTTCCTGCATCATCTTCCACTTCTACTTCATACTTATCACCTGCCGCCACCTTAGCTGCCTCAACAAGTTCTTCATGAGGAGGAGTTGGTAGGGTAGGCAGATATCCAGGCATTGTCTCTATCTCCACGGTAGCTCCCAGGGCTGCGCCTCCTGCAAAGAAGGCTCTGTCAGTCTTTTTGGCTGCATCAATTATCGCCTCTGCATTTCCTGCCCTTACAAGGGTCTCCACAACTGCCTCCTCGGGAATAACATTTACCAGGTCTCCGCCTCTTGTAAGTATTGGGTGGATCCTTACGTGATCTGTATCCTTAAAGGTCTCTCTGTGATAGCCAAGAGCTGCCAGGCCAAGAGACGCAGCATTAAGTGCATTGATTCCCTCCTCCGGTGCAGCAGCTGCATGAGCTGATTTTCCATGCACCTTGATGACCTTGCTGACAAAGCCGTTATTTGTCCTTTGACTGAAGGTTATCTTTTCACTGTTGTTGCTGTGATGGGCAATGGAAAGGTCTATATCATCAAAGGCCCCTATCCTTATTAGCTCGCACTTTCCGCCGCCGTACTTTATCTTGCCCTCGTCCTTAAGCTTATTCTTAAATTCAACCTCGCCGTACTCCTCTGCGGGTACTGCAAAGAACACCACCTGTCCATCTAAGGCCTTTGCTATCTCAGGGTCTGATAGAGCAATGGCAGCTCCTGCGATTCCGGTGAGCTGGGCGTGATGTCCGCAGCAGTGAGCTCCCTGGGTCTCTTTATTAAAATGCGGATGCTTCGGGATCCTTAAGGCATCCAACTCTCCAATAAGTGCAAGACTCACGTTATCCTTTTTATCCTGATTCAAATATGCCTTTACGCCTGTTACAGCATGACCTTCCGTAACCTCAAGCCCAAGGCCTTTAGTCAGGGCTGCAAACTTTTCAGCAGTCCTGAATTCCTTGTAACCAAGCTCTGCGTGATCATATACGTCTCTTGCAAAATCTATAAGTTCATCTTTATGTGAATCAATGATCTCTATTATTCTTTTCTCTATGGCATCCATGTTTCGGCCTCCGCTTTCTAGTCTCTTTATATTTGAAGCCCGCATCAGATGCGAGCTTCAGTTGCTTTACAACTTAGTTGTAGGTGGGAATTGACCACAGTTCGTTGTACTTAGGTCCGTTGTTCTCCTTGATCCAGCTAAGGAACTCTTCTGACTGATATGCAGCCACAATGTCTTTTGCCCACTGGGTATTGGCATTGTCTGCGTTAACTACAACCTGGAGCCAGAAATCCTCTGAGAGATTCTCATTGAAAAGAGCTGTTGAAGGATCGATACCTGCGTTGTAAACGATACTTCCTGTGATAACGCCGTAGTCAAAATCTGAAAGACTTGTGGCGATGTAGGTTGTCTGAAGCTCATAGAATTCAAGATTAAGAGGGTTCTCCTCAACATCCTCTGCTGAAGCTGTAGCAAAGTTTGTGCCTTCCTTAAGCTTGATCCAGCCAAGATCCTGGAGCATTACAAATGCTCTTGCCTGGTTACCTGCATCCTGAGGGATTGCAATTACCTGGCCCTGGCCAATCTCATCAAGAGAAGCGTGCTTTTCTGAGAAAACTGACGCAGGTACTGTAGGGATCTTTGAAAGAGCCACAAGATTTCCGCCTGACTGCTCGTTATATGCCTTCATGAATGCCGAGTGCTGTTCAACCGATACGTCTGCATCACCTGCTGTGATGGCTGCATCTGCCTGATTAAGATCAAGCTCAGTTACTGTAAAGCTGTAACCCTTCTTCTCAAGGATAGGAATGATAGCATCTTCAAAGAGCTCTGTGTAAGGACCAACGCCCTTGGCATAGACAATATCCTTCTTGTCATTTGCAGCGCTTGCACTTGCTGTTGCTCCTGCTCCGCATCCTGTAAGTGTCATAACTGTCATTGCTCCAACCAGCGCAACTGCTGTGATTTTCTTAAGTCCACCTGTTAATTTTTTCATTTTTCTCTCCTCCGTTGTTCAAAAATATATTCCGAGCGCATTACGCTTTGCTCCGCTTTAAATGTTACTGGCTTACTCTTGCCTTTATGGCAAGGTTGCTTCCAAGGCTCTGTATTACCTGGGTTATGATGATAAGAAATACTACAAGGCTGTACATGAGCTCAAAGTTGAATCTGTTGTAGCCGTAGTTGAGAACCAGACTTCCGATTCCGCCTCCTCCGATGTATCCTGCCATGGCGCTTGATCCGATAAGTCCCACGATTCCTGTTGTAAGGCTTAAGATCAATGATCCTTTTGCCTCCGGAAGTATGAAGTAGAATATCAGCTGGAAGGGTGTTGCCCCCATGGATTTGGCTGCCTCATATATGCCCTTTCCTGTATCCAGCAGGGAGTTTTCAATAAGCCTTGATAAAAGAGGTACAATAAAAATCGTAAGTGGTACGATTGCCGCTGTAGGCCCGATCCTTGTTCCGATTATGGCCTTTGTAAGTGGCATCACTGCGATTAGAAGTACCACAAAGGGTGTGCTTCTAATTACGTTTATCACCACATTGATCAGGGTGTAGATCACCTTGTTCTCATAAAGCCCGCCCTTTTTGGTGAAGATCAGGGCTATGCCGATGATGAAGGCCAGCACCGTTCCGATCAAAAGAGATACACTCACCATGTACACGGTCTCGTGAATTGCTGTATATATCTTTTCCATTGGGATTCCCAAAAACTGTTCTATCTGTGCCATTTAACTCACCTCCCTGAGAAGCTCTTCTTCTCCGTCAAGTTCTTTATAACCCACACCGTGAAGTGTGAAGTACTGCTCTGCCCTTGCTATCTCAGCATCCGGGCCAACTATCTGTACGATGTGTATACCAAGGATCCTCTCCTGGATCTCACTGATATTTGCAAAAAGAATATTCGTCTCTATATCAAACTTTTTATTAACTTGGGCTATTACCGACTCGGTGCTGTCTGAGCTAAGGAACTTAAGCCTAAGGAGCTTGTAGTTTCTCTTGTCCTCATAAACACTCTTCAAAAGAAGCTCCGGTACCTCGTCCTGGATGACCGTCTTGACGAAGTTCTTTGTGATTTCCTCCTGTGGCTCACTGAAGATGTCAATTACATTTCCCTGTTCAACGATCCGGCCGTTTTCCATGACTGCCACGTGGTTGCAGATGCTTGAGATTACATTCATCTCGTGAGTGACGATCACTATGGTGATATTCAGCTCTCTGTTAATCTTCTTTAAAAGAGCCAATATCGAATCTGTAGTTTTGGGGTCCAGTGCACTTGTTGCCTCATCGCTAAGAAGGATTGAAGGCTCCGTTGCCAGGGCTCTTGCAATTCCGATCCTCTGCTTCTGACCGCCTGAGAGCTTACTTGGATAGACATCTTTCTTATCTTCAAGCTCTACAAACTTAAGGATCTTGTTTACCTTTTCCTCTATCTCTTTCTTTGGTGTGTGCTTAAGCTTAAGAGGAAGGGCTACATTTTCGTATACTGTTTTTGTCTCTAAGAGATTGAACTGCTGGAAGATCATTCCGATGGTCTTTCTCTTGGCCCTTAGTTCTTTTGCATTAAGGCTGTAGATGTCATCTCCGTCTACAACAACTCTTCCCGAAGTGGGTTTCTCAAGAGCATTGATGGTTCGAAGAAGTGTGCTCTTGCCTGCACCGGAGAAACCGATGATCCCGAATATATCTCCCGTCTCGATCTCAAGGTTTATATCCTGAAGAGCATTGACTGTATTCTTCTTTTGGGTAAAGACCTTGTTAATGTTTTCAAACTTTATCATATCCGCCTCCTCCCACCTGCAACGCTGCAGGACTGGTAGTTAAAAGTGATTTCCTTTGCTTGAATAGATACTAACATAGGCGCCGCTTCAGCAAAATCAAACAAATCTTATGGCTGCATATAAAAAATCCTTAAGGCCTCCAGTGTCCACCACATAAAAAAAGACCGCCACACTTAGTGTGACAGTCCTTCATATAACTGCTCCATTGCCTGTTTTAGTATTGCTCTGGGGCATGCAATATTGATCCTTTCGAAAAGAGCTGTTTCCCGTCCGAAGATGATTCCCGGGTCCAGCCAAAGCTTTGATCTGTTGATGATAATGTCTTCCAGTTCTTTGTGATCCTTTGTTACTTCTGAGAAATCAAGCCATATAAGGTAGGTGCCCTCAGGTTCTATAAGCTTTACCTTAGGGAGCTTTTCTTTTAAGAAGTCCCTTACATAAGAAAGGTTTCCCTGGAGATACTCTAATAGTTCATCCAGCCACTCTTCACCCTTTTCATAGACAGACATAGTGGCTACCATTCCCAGGGCATTTGGCTGACTGTATCCTGTTGCATCATTTTCTCTTTCAAAGGCTTTACGCACTTCCTCGTTTGGAATAATGATGTTTGATACCTGGAGACCTGCCATATTAAAGGTCTTGCTGCTGGAGGTTCCGAGGATCAGCTTTCCTGTGTATTCTTCCGGAAGGCTCAAAAATGATGTGTGCCTATGTCCCGGATAAACAAAATCCGAATGTATCTCATCCGCAAAGACATATACATCATGCTTTTTGCATATCTCTGCGAGCCTTGTAAGCTCCTCTTTCGTCCACACCCTTCCCACCGGATTATGCGGACTGCACAGAAGAAACATCTTTACATCGTTATCTATTATCTTCTTTTCAAAGTCATCAAAATCGATCTCATAATGGTCATCCTTTAACAACAGCTGGTTGTTGACCACCTTTCTGTCATTGGCCTTGATGGTTCCGCTAAAAGGATAATACACCGGCTGCTGAATGATAACTGCATCTCCCGGTCTTGTGAAGGCCCTTATGGCAAGAGCTATGGCATAGACAACTCCCGGAGTAACAACGATGTCTTTTCCATCAAAGCTAATCCCGTGCCTTCTTGAATACCAGTCCCTGACTATATTTCTGTACTTGTCTCCGGGATCAGTGTACCCAAATATTCCATGCTGTACCCTGTCCGTGATGTCTTTTAGCACCTCGTCAGGGAGTTTGAAATCCATGTCTGCAACCCAGAGGGGAAGCAGATCATCCCTGCCCTTTCGCTGCATTCCAAAATCCCACTTTATGCAGTCTGTATTTTTTCTGTCGTGTATTATGTCAAAGTCGTATTTTCCCATGATTATGCCTCCACTCTTGATGATACCACGGATTGCTCCGGTTACGCTCTTGCAATCCTGCAAACATGATAATTGCTCCACAGCGAATGGGCTATGGAGCAACCTTATAGGTAGGATATGATGAAAATGAAACTTCTTATGGCTTTAGTTATCAATCAGCAAAGAGAGGTGTTGAGAGATATCTGTCTCCTGAATCAGGAAGAAGAACAACGATGTTCTTACCCTTATTCTCTTCTCTTGCTGCAAGGATTGTTGCTGCCTTCAGTGCTGCGCCTGATGAGATACCAACAAGGATTCCCTCTGAAACTGCAAACTTCTTTCCCTCTGCAAAAGCATCATCGTTCTCTATTGCAATTACTTCGTCGTAGATTTTTGTGTTCAGTGTGTCAGGAACAAAGCCTGCACCGATTCCCTGGATCTTATGAGCTCCTGCTGTACCCTTAGAAAGGACAGGGCTTGTTGCAGGCTCAACTGCTACTACCTTAACATTAGGGTTCTGCTCCTTGAGGTACTCACCAACACCGGTTACTGTTCCGCCGGTACCTACACCTGCTACAAAGATATCAACTTTTCCATCTGTCTGCTTCCAG
>DFGW01000236.1 GCA_002372465.1 Butyrivibrio sp. UBA3740 | reverse complement strand
CATCCGCGGCGTAAATGTATTCCCAAGCGAGATAGAGACAGTTCTTTTGAACAATGGCTATGCTGCCAACTACCAGATTGTGGTTGACCGTGTCAACAACACAGATACCCTTGATGTACAGGTTGAGATGACTCCAGAGATGTTCACCGATAACGTGGGTGAAGTTGAAGATCGCCAGAAGAAGCTTATGGCCGACCTCAAGTCCATGCTTGGTATCAAGGCCAAGGTTTCACTTCTTGCACCTAAGTCCATCGCAAGATCCGAAGGCAAGGCAGTACGAGTTGTGGATAAGAGAAAGCTCTAAGGGATATAGTTATTGCGAGAACAGTGGAGCAATCCGTATATCATCGTGTATAATTAAAGTATATAAGGAGGGTAAACATGAGCGTACAGCAGATATCCGTCTTTCTTGAAAACAAGCCCGGGACCCTTAAGAAGATGACAGGCGTTCTGGCAGCAAATTCCATCGATATGAGAGCCACTTCCCTGGCTGAGACCAAGGATTTTGGCATAGCCAGACTTATTGTTGATGATGCCATCAGCGCCATCAACACACTTAAGGAGAACGACTTTGTGGCAAGTCTTACACCGGTTCTTGCCATAGAGATTCCGGACGAAGCAGGCGGCCTTGACAAGCTCCTTGATAAGTTCACCGACGAGTCAGTAAATATCGAGTACATGTATGCTTTTTCCGGCAGCAAATCTGCCAACAATGCTTACATGATCTTCCGTGTAGCTGACACCAAGGCAGCTGAGGCAAGACTTACCAGCGCAGGTGTAAAGATCCTTACTCAGGAAGACATCGCTTCGATCTAAATGATATGAATTAGAAAAGCCCTGGTAAGAAACCTACTTATACGTTTCTTACCGGGCTTTATTTGCTTATAGCATTGCAAGAGCGTAGTCAAAGCAATCCGTATATCATTTTTATCTCGTGGGAATGATAATATCTACCTCTGTACCTTCACCGGGCTGTGACTTCACATGAAGCTCAGCATCTTCCATTACCTTTAGTCTTTCCTTAACATTCCTGATACCTATCTGACTCTTATCATCGGGATCTGCGTTTTTGTACTCATTCATGTCAAAGCCTTTTCCATTATCAGTTACCATTACCTTGACATAACCGTTTCCTCTCTCAGTGCTGATCCTGATAAGCCCCTTACGGCCATCCTCAAGGGTGCTGATGCCGTGGGTCACAGCATTCTCTACGATAGGCTGAACCGTAAGAGCCGGAAGTTCAAAGCCTGTGGTATCTATATTGTATTCAACGTCAAATTTGTCGCCATATTTAAACTTTACTATCTCAAGGAATACTCTGGTGTGCTCCAGTTCTCTTCCAAAAGGTATAAGGGAATCCGTGTCGATGGATTCAATGTTCTCCCGAAGGTAATTCTCCAGGTGCACTATAAGCTCTTTTGCCAATTCAGGCTTCGTTTCGCAAAGGTCATAAACAGAATTAAGGGTCTCATATAGGAACTCCGGACGGATCTGGGAAAGAGCTATCCTTGTCCTCATGTCCTGTAGCTGATTGTTCTGCTGATTGATGTGTATCTCCTGTCCTATCAGGGTTCTGGCATTGTCATAGATAACCTGGGCGAACATTATCAGAGAGCTTACAAAGCATGCAAGATTTGAAAGTGAATAACCATAGATGAAAACCTGCACAATAGCAGCCAGTGTCGGAAGTATTATGAAGCACAAAAGCGCATAATATCTGAATCTTCCCAGCCTGTTCCTGCGCAGCACCAGATAAGTCATGGCGACTATGTTATTGATCACAGCCAACACAGAGATCAAGGCAAAGCCCGGTCCCCTCTGATAGAGATTGGTTGCACGATCTATTGAGTAGACAAAGCCTGTAAACTGAGATATTACAACAAGTCCCACATTAGTCCAGGAAATAAGAGAAACAACATACAGAATCTTATCGTCAATTCCACCGGCCTGAGCCGAGATGATGGCATAATACACAAAGAAAACCTGCAAAAGAGCCGTGGCGGCAAAGCTTACGAAATTGGAAACCAAAACAATGCCATAGGCGAAATAACCCGGAACGCCTCTGTAAAACCATGCAAAGGAATCAAAAAAGAGCATGACCGCCACAGCTCCCTGCAAAGCAGCCAAAGCACTGTACCGTTTCCTGATGACAGACCTGCCAAGTATCAGGCAAACAGTTGCAATCATGCAAAAGATAGAACTGATAAGTTCAAAATCAGCAAAGAAAAATTTGAGCCCCACTCTTATATCCCCACGTAAACATACTTTTTTCTGACTTCATTATAACAGAAAACTCCTATTTTTCACGCTTTTTACAAATTTACTTCTTGACTTAAAAGCTTTAAAGCGTTAAAGTATTAAAAGAATGTTTGTTGGAGGGAAAATTATGATTATCAAAGCACTTCTACTGGTGGTTTTCTTCGCTGTAATGCTGACAATCGGCTTTATCTGCAGGAAAAATTCCACTGATGTAAACGGATTTGTTCTTGGCGGAAGATCTGTAGGACCATGGGTTTCTGCATTTGCCTATGGAACATCCTATTTCTCTGCTGTTATCTTCGTAGGATATGCCGGACAGTTTGGCTGGAAGTACGGTATTGCTTCTACCTGGGTCGGAATCGGTAATGCTCTTATCGGTTCACTTCTGGCATGGGCAATCCTTGGAAGAAGAACCAGGATCATGACACAGCACCTTAACTCAGCTACCATGCCCCAGTTCTTCGCATCAAGATTTGGCGGGAGATCTCTTAAGATCGCCGCATCCATCATCACCTTTATTTTTCTGATTCCTTATACCGCTTCTCTATATAACGGTTTATCAAGGCTCTTTGGTATGGCCTTCAATATTGACTATTCAATCTGCGTTATCGTTATGGCGGTCCTTACAGGTATCTACGTAATCGCAGGCGGCTACATGGCAACAGCCATCAACGATTTCATTCAGGGTATCATCATGCTGATCGGTATCACCGCCGTTGTTTTATCAGTTCTTAACAGTCAGGGCGGCTTTCTTGCAGCTCTTGACGGTCTTGCAAGGATCAGCGACGAGACAGTCTCAACCACCCCCGGCATCTTCGCTTCTTTCTTCGGTCCGGATCCTCTGAACCTCCTTGGGGTTGTAATCCTTACATCCCTTGGAACCTGGGGTCTTCCTCAGATGGTCCAGAAGTTCTACGCCATAAAGAGTGAGCGAGCAATCTCAAAGGGAACCATCGTATCTACATTCTTTGCCTTCGTAGTTGCCGGTGGATGCTACTTCCTTGGTGGTTTCGGAAGACTCTTTTCCGATAAGATCGACATCGCAGCCAATGGCTATGACTCAGTTGTTCCCACAATGCTCTCGGGGCTTCCCGATATCCTTATTGCCATCGTTGTGGTACTGGTTCTTTCAGCTTCCATGTCCACTCTCTCATCACTGGTTCTTACCAGCAGCTCAACCCTTACACTGGACCTTCTTAAGGGACACGTTATAAAGGATATGGACGACAAGAAGCAGCTCTTTATCATGAGAGCACTCATAGTTGTGTTCGTAGCCATCTCAGTTGTTATCGCCATCATCCAGTACAAGCAGAACGTAACCTTTATCGCTCAGCTCATGGGTGTTTCATGGGGCGCTCTTGCAGGTGCTTTCCTTGCACCATTCCTTTTCGGTCTCTACTGGAAGGGCACAACCAAGGTTGCTGTATGGGTCAACTTTGTATTCTCCACAGTTGTAATGCTTGCAAACATGATGTTCAGATCAAGTTTTCCTGCGCTTTTGCAGTCGCCTATTAACGCAGGTGCTTTCTGCATGCTAATCGGACTTGTCATCGTTCCGCTAATATCTCTTTTCACACCAAAGCCGGACAAGAATCTTGTGGAATCAGCCTTTGCCTGCTACAACAAAGAGGTTATGGTTCACCAGAGCACATCACTTTCCGACGAGGAAGAATAAAAGAAATAAAAAGAAAGCACGCCGAAACTTCGACGTGCTCAGATTGAAGACAAAGTTATTATCAAAACCCGCTGTAGTGATTATAGCCACCGTCAGATAACTTTCAATGGACTTTCGCTGCATAAATCCTCGCACCCTCATAAGAATGATTCTATTCGTTTCATAGATCAATTCCGGGTGCATTGGTTTATTCCACGGTTCCATTGCAAACTATCTGAGGGTGGCTTTTTGGTCTGTAAGCGGCTATTGATAAGGGGATTGTTTCACGCCAACTCATTCATCTCCATAGCCCCAGTCGAGAGGTTTGTAATCCGGAGAACGGATGCCAAGTATTCCTACTCAGATATCGACAAGGGTTTCGGTATTTTTTAATCCACCTCAAAAAAATACCGTTAAAATAGGGCTCTTTTCGATAGAATTTGACAACAGTCCAAAATATACCGCAGAAATCAACGTATAATTACGGGAGATTTTAGGTGATTTCAAAAATCTATCGAAATACGCCCCATAATAACGGTATTTTTATGGGATTGGCAAATATCTATCGTAATAACATGAAGATTTGTGTTTTTGCCGTAGTAACAAAATCAAGCGAAGAAGCATAGATTTGGGGTATATGCCGGCAAGCTGCCACTTACCAGAAAGTGTCAAAGGCGCCTTCCTAATTCATACCCGCTTACAGACCCAAAAACATATCCCGGATATCTGTCAATGGAACCGTGGAATAAACCGCAGCGACCGGCTCAAGTACCAGATGTACATAAACAGCCGCATGAGAAGTCGCGAGGGTTTATGCCGCGAAAGTCCATTGATGGATATCAGGGATATGGTTACACTGCTCTAAAGCGGATATGGATTATGATCCAAAATACTTTGTCTACAGTCTGAGCACGCCGAAACTTCGACGTGCTTTTTTCATGCCCAAAGGGCTTATTTAACAACAATATTTACAATACGTCCCGGAACATAGATCTCTTTTACGATGGTCTTGCCCTCGAGCTTGTCTGCGATAAGCTCTTTTCCCTTGGCAATAACTTCGTCCTTAGGATCTTCCTTGCCGATGGAGAGCTTGTCCTTAACCTTGCCATTGATCTGAACAGCGATCTCAACAGTGTCTTCTACACACTTGGACTCATCATAGGTCGGCCATGGCTCGTAGGCAAGAGTATTGTCATGTCCAAGAAGCTGCCAGATCTCCTCACCAACGTGTGGACAGATGCAGGAAAGCATCTTGATGAAGTTCTCAGCGTACTCTCTTGGGCAGCTGCCCTCTTTGTATACTGCATTTATGAAGATCATCATCTGGGCGATGGCTGTGTTAAATGCCAGAGCCTCGAAATCTTCTGTAACCTTCTTAACAGTCTGATGGTAAACCTTCTCGAGATTTCCACCCTTCTCCTCTGTGATGTGAGCAGGCTCGGTGAAGAATGTGTAAACTCTGTTGATGAACTTTCTTGCACCTGTAACAGCTGTAGAGTTCCATGGCTTTGATACTTCAAGAGGTCCCATGAACATCTCATAGAGACGAAGTGTATCAGCGCCGTACTCGCGAACGATATCACTTGGGTTGACAACGAACTCAGGGAAACGCTTACCCATCTTGATTCCGTTCTCTCCAAGGATCATACCCTGGTGCACCAGCTTCTTGAAGGGCTCCTTAACAGGTGAAAGTCCCTTGTTGTAAAGGAACCTGTTCCAGATACGTGAATAGATCAGGTGTCCGACAGCATGCTCAGGACCACCGATGTAAAGGTCTACAGGCATCCAGTGCTTCAAAAGCTCCTGATTGGCAAATTCTTTATCGTTGTCAGGATCGATATATCTGAGGAAGTACCAGGAAGATCCGGCTGAACCGGGCATTGTTGATGTCTCTCTTGTGCCCTTAAGACCGTTCTTGTCATAGGCCTTCCACTCTGTAGCATTCTCAAGTGGAGCCTGACCGCCATGTCCCTTGTAGTCCTCAAGTTCAGGAAGAACTACAGGAAGCTCTGAGTCATCAAGGAATACGATGCTGCCATCTTCCTTGTATACGCAGGGAACCGGCTCGCCCCAGTAACGCTGTCTTGCAAAGATCCACTCACGGAA
>DFGW01000184.1 GCA_002372465.1 Butyrivibrio sp. UBA3740 | reverse complement strand
GCACGGACACAATGACTTCTACAAGGCGGTTACCAACTCTACCACAGCCTGGATATATGGCTGTGCTTCAGTCAATACATCTCTGTTTGGAATCGGTGAGAGAACAGGTAACACTCCTTTGGAGGCAATGGTATTTGAATATGCTCAGCTCAAGGGACATCTCAATGGCATGAATACTCAGGTTATCACAGATCTTGCTGAGTATTACGAGAAGGAGATAGGCTTTACTGTTCCTGCCAATACTCCTTTTGTTGGTAAGAACTTTAATGTCACAAGGGCAGGTATTCACGCAGACGGTCTTCTTAAAAATGAGGAAATCTATAACATCTTTGATACAGAGAAGTTCCTGCGCCGTCCACCTGTAAGCGCAGTTTCCAATACATCAGGCCTTGCAGGAATCGCTCACTGGATCAATATCCACTACAAACTCAAGGATGACCATGCTCTAACCAAGCACTCACCCCTTGTTATCAAACTTAAGGAATGGGTTGATGGTGAGTATGCCAACGGAAGAGTAACAGTCATGACTGACAACGAGCTTGTGAATAAGATAGATGAAGTCGGTAAAGAACTTGGAATAGTTGTTAAGGAAGGAGAAGTGGTTACGTCTACGTAACCACGATGAGCAATGGACAATCGTGATTTAAAGCAGGAAGTTACAGATAAATACTCACTCAGAGGTCGCGTGTTCCACAGGATCAGAGAAGATATTCTCAATGGCAAGTACAAGGATCATGAGGAGCTTAAGGAAGTTGCCATCGGACAGGAACTGGGAGTATCCAGAACTCCTGTAAGGGAAGCCTTCAGACAGCTTGAACTGGAGGGACTTATCACTATTATTCCCAACAAAGGAGCTTATGTTACCGGCATTAAGGTCAAGGATATCAAGGATATCTACCTTATAAGATCAAAGCTTGAAGGCCTTTGCGCAAGATGGGCCTGTGAGAATATCACTGATGAACAGCTTGAGGAGATGGAAGAGATCATTTATCTGGCGGAGTTTCATGCTGCCCGTGGACATATGGAGCAGATGGCGGAGCTGGATAACAGGTTCCACACCATTCTCTACGAGGCATCAGGATCCAAGATGCTTGAGCATCTTTTGAAGGACTACCACCAGTATGTCTGGAGAGTAAGGCAAAAGACACTTTCCTCCAGTCGTGGGGCTGTATCAAATGTTGAACATAAGTATATAATGGAAGCTATCAGGGAAAAGAATCCTGACAAGGCCGAGGAGCTTGCCAACCAGCACATGCTCAACGCCTACGAGAATATGATAGACAACGGATTGTTAAACTACTTCGAGGAGTAAGGTTTTAGGGAAAGGAGCAATACTTTGGACAAGATTCAGATGACTACCCCCATCGTAGAGATGGACGGAGATGAGATGACAAGAGTACTGTGGCAGATGATAAAGGATAAGCTTATCCTGCCATTTATAGATCTTAAGAGCGAGTATTATGACCTGGGACTTAAGCACAGAGATGAAACTGACGATCAGGTAACAGTGGATTCCGCCAATGCAACTCTTAAGTATGGAGTAGCTGTTAAATGTGCCACCATCACTCCCAACAATGAGCGTGTCGAGGAGTACAACCTTAAGAAGATGTGGAAGAGCCCTAACGGAACCATCAGGGCAATCCTTGATGGAACTGTTTTCCGCACACCTATCATGGTAAAGGGCATCGAGCCAAATGTAAGAACCTGGGTAGAGCCAATCACTCTGGCAAGACATGCCTATGGTGATGTTTACAAGAACGTTGAGATCAGGGTTCCCGGAGCAGGAAAGGCTGAGCTTGTATTTACCGGAGCAGACGGAAAAGAGATAAGGGAGACAATCCACGAGTTCGACGGACCCGGTATCATCCAGGGAGTTCATAACCTGGATGCTTCCATCAGAAGCTTTGCAAGAGCATGCTTTAAATATGCCCTTTCCGAGAAGAAGGAGCTCTGGCTCGGAACAAAGGATACCATTTCAAAGACCTACGACAGGAGATTCCGCGAGATCTTTGAGGAAGTTTACGAAGCAGAGTATAAGGCTGATTTCGAGAAGGCCGGAATCACCTACTTCTATACACTTATTGATGATGCCGTTGCCCGAGTTATGAAGTCCAAGGGCGGATTTATCTGGGCCTGCAAGAACTATGACGGTGATGTTATGAGCGATATGGTATCATCAGCCTTTGGTTCCCTTGCCATGATGACTTCAGTACTTGTTTCTCCCTCAGGAGTATACGAGTACGAGGCAGCTCACGGTACTGTTCAGAGACATTACTACAAGTACCTTAAGGGAGAGCCAACATCCACAAACCCTGTTGCTACAATCTTTGCCTGGACAGGCGCCCTCAGAAAGAGAGGAGAGCTTGATGGAATTAAAGGCCTTTGTGACTGGGCTGAAAAGATGGAAAAGGCTACCTTATCTGTTATCGAGTCAGGCCGTATGACAGGAGACCTTGCTCTTATCACGACACTTCCCAATCCTGTAAAGCTTGGAAGTGAAGAATTCCTGGATGCCATTGCAGGAGAGTTTTCAAAGTAAATAATGAATAAGTGACGGGAGCTCTACCATTTGGTGGAGCTCTTTTTATGATATAATTACAGAGAAAAATGTATGAAAAAAGGGGAATGGGGAAATGAAGCTTAACTACAAACGAACTATAATGATTGGATTTGCCTTCCTGTCTATCTGTGCATTCTGGCAGTTTTACGACAATGAGATTCCCAAGATACTAAAGTACTCCTTTGGACTTGGAGAGACTGTTACCGGTGCAATTATGGCTCTTGATAATGTACTGGCGCTGTTCCTTTTGCCAATCTTTGGGGCTTTGTCAGACAGGACGAATACAAAGATAGGAAAGAGAACACCTTATATCCTGGTGGGAACAGCACTTTCAGTCATCTTTTTCTTTATACTGATCCAATTTGCCAGACCCAGCGGTAATCTTGTCTTCTTTATGATAGTTCTTTTGCTGCTGCTGGTCTCAATGGGAATATACAGATCACCTGCCGTTTCGATGATGCCTGACCTGACTCCGGCACCTCTTAGAAGTGCAGCCAATGCGGTGATAAACCTTATGGGAGCACTTGGTGGAGTTTTCACTCTGGTCATGACAATGCTTCTTCTTAATAGTAACGGCGATGAGAGTCAGACTAACTATACTCCTCTTATGCTGAGTATCATTCTGTGTCTTGTAATATCCATCATAGTTATGTTCCTGACTGTTAAGGAGAACAAGATCAAGAAACAGATCGAGGCAGAGGGTGGGCTTCATTCCCTAGGAGAGGAGATATCCAATGAAGAGAAAGAGGCCCTTGCCAACAGGGGCAAGAAGCTTCCCGGGGATGTCTTTAGGAGTCTTGTGTTTCTTCTTTTATCAGTGTCTTTCTGGTATATGGCCTACAATGCAGTAACTACGGCTTACACCAGATATGTGACGGAGGTCTGGCACTTGGAGGGTGGAAGCTATGCGGGAACTTTGATGATAGCCACTGTTGCAGCTGTGCTTAGTTACATTCCTATAGGTAAGATCTCCAGCATGGTTGGCAGAAAGAAAGTAATCCTCTTTGGAGTGGCTCTCATGAGCACTTGCTATATGGCTGCTGCATTTATGAATACAGTTTCAGGCATCATCAATATTTTCTTTGCCCTCATAGGAATAGGCTGGGCAGCCATCAACGTAAACTCTTATCCCATGGTGGTGGAGATGAGTAAGGCGGGAGATATCGGAAAATATACAGGAACCTACTACACCTTCTCCATGGCAGCCCAGGTATTTACACCAATCCTTTCAGGATTCCTTTTAGAGCATGTCTCCTACAGAACCTTGTTCCCTTATGCCTTTGTATTCTCGACCCTGGCCTTCTTCACAATGCTTATGGTAAAGCATGGAGATTCAAGACCTGAGGCCAAAAAGAGCGTTCTGGAACACTTTGACGTAGACGATTAAAGAAATTCATACAATTTTTATCATCTTGAATAACTTTATTTGTTGCGAAAAAAAAGAAAGCAATGTACAATAGTGGGCGGACAAGTTATAAATTTATCAATGGGAAGTGGTTTTAATGTTATTTATCAAGGTTTTATGCATAGTTCTGGTGGCTTTGGCAATACTCTACCTACTTATGATAATGCCTAGAATGACAGGTCGTCCTGACCGGAAACCACACCTGGATGTTCTTTATGCACATAGAGGACTCCATGATAATGCATCAGAAGCACCCGAGAACACCATGGCAGCATTTAAAAAGGCTGTGGATGCAGGATTTGGAATAGAGTGTGACGTCCAGCTAACCAAGGATGGCGTACCGGTCATATTCCACGATTTCACACTTCAGCGATGTGCCAGATGCGAAGATGGGAACGTTCCCAAAGGAAAGGTTGTCGATTACACCTACGAAGAACTTCAGAAGTTCCATATTCTGAACTCCGGGGAGAAGATCCCAAGGTTTGAGGATTTCCTTAAGCTGGTAGATGGCAGGGTTCCACTTATTGTTGAGCTGAAGATCGAACTGAAAGATTTGTCCGTATGTCCTAAGGTTGATTCCCTGCTTAAGGATTATAAAGGAATTTATTGTATCGAGTCCTTTAATCCCCTGGGAGTATTCTGGTACAGAAAGAACCGTCCCCATGTTATGAGAGGGCAGCTTTCCGATGAGTTTCACAAGGATAAACCTGAGGAGTTCAAGGGGATTCTTTACTTTGTCTTAACAGAGCTTTTGCTTAATTTCATTACCAAACCAGATTTTATAGCATTTAATTGCAAATATCCTGACAGCTTTTCACTGAGGCTGTGCAGAAAATTGTATGGCTGTACCTGCGCTGCCTGGACCATCAAGAGTCAGCAGCAGCTTAAGGAGGCTGAGGATAAGTTCGATATTTATATTTTTGACAGCTTTCTTCCTGAGTCAGCCAGCTCTTTTAACAGGTAATTCCCACATTCCGGAATTGTCCGGTACTTAAATGTGGTAGTTATAAATAATGTATATATGAAAGGTTACCGGACAGATACCGGTAAGAAAGGTAAAAACATGGCGAACAAATGGGTTTATATGTTTAGCGAAGGTGACATGACAATGCGTAATCTTCTCGGCGGTAAAGGTGCTAACCTTGCTGAGATGACAAGTATTGGCCTTCCAGTACCACAGGGCTTCACAATCACA
>DFGW01000098.1 GCA_002372465.1 Butyrivibrio sp. UBA3740 | reverse complement strand
AAAGCCATTGACGGTGTATATGACAGCGATCCTGCCAAGAACCCTGATGCAAAGAGATATGACACAATCTCTATTGATGAAGTCATCGCCAAGAATCTCCAGGTTGTAGATATGACTGCATCTATCCTGGCAAGGGATAACAAGGTTCCAATGAGAGTCTTCGCCCTTCAGGAAGAGAACAGCATTGTCAAGGCAGCTTCAGGAGATTTTAACGGTACAACAGTTACAACATAATTGAGCCTAGGAGGAAGAGGGTATGAACGAAAGACTTAAGAGTTTTAATGACAAAATGCAGAAGTCATATGATTTTCTCAAGGAAGACCTTGCATCAATCCGTGCAGGACGTGCCAATCCTAAGGTCCTGGACAAGATAAAAGTTGATTATTACGGAACTCCCACACCTATCCAGCAGGTGGGCAACGTTTCTGTTCCTGAGGCAAGGATCATCCAGATCGCTCCATGGGACAAGACTCTTATCAAAGATATCGAGAAGGCTATCATGGCTTCAGATCTTGGCATCACACCAAGCAATGACGGCGCTGTGATCAGACTGGTATTCCCGGAGCTCACTGAGGAACGCAGAAAACAGCTCTCCAAGGAGATCCACAAAAAGGGTGAGGAGACCAAGGTTGCTGTAAGAAACATCAGACGTGACGGCAATGATGCTCTTAAGAAGCTTAAGGGAACAGAAGTATCTGAGGACGAGATTGAGGATCTTAACGAGGAGCTTCAGAAGATCACCGACAAGTTCGTTAAGGATATCGACGCTGCAGTTGATGAGAAGACCAAAGAAATCATGACGGTATAAGGCGTCTTAAGTCAGGCATGCGTACATGCTTGCATGTTAAGCAGGCTGACTTCAAGACCCGAGCGAACATGAGGAAAAAAGATGCGCGAAGTATGAGCAAATCGATTTCCGAATGTTCGCAGGATTGCGAGAACGAAGTGGAGCAATCCGTATACCGTCGAAAGGCGTCTTAAGTCAGGATTGCGAGAACGAAGTGGAGCAATCCGTATACCGTCAATAGGTGAGAAGAATGGAAGAAAACTTAAATATACCTGCACATGTGGCTATCATTCTTGATGGCAACGGAAGATGGGCAAAGGAAAAAGGAATGCCCAGAAACTATGGACATATGCAGGGAGCCAAAGCTGTTGAGGACATTCTTGTGGACGCAAGAGACATGGGAATAAAGTACCTGACAGTTTATGCGTTCTCAACCGAGAACTGGACTCGTCCTGAGGCAGAGGTTTCTGCCCTCATGACAATCCTGCGCAATTACCTTAAGACAAGTATAAAGAAATCCATGAAGAACAATGTGCGCTGCCGTGTCATCGGTGAGCGCTCAAAGCTCTCGCCTGATATTCAGGATGCAATTCATGAACTTGAAGATGCTACCAAGGACAATACAGGACTCACCTTTACCATTGCCATCAACTATGGCAGCAGGGATGAGATCACAAGGGCTGTCCGTAAGATTGCCGGTAAGGTGGCAGATGGCGAGCTTGCTCCTGAGGATATCACAGAGAAGATGATCGGGGAGAATCTGGATACCAATTTCCTTCCGGATCCCGACCTTCTTATCCGTACCTGCAATGAGCAAAGGATTTCCAATTTCCTTCTTTGGCAGTGCGCATATGCAGAGTTTTACTATACTCCGGTAGCATGGCCTGACTTTAACAAGGCTGAGCTGGAGAAAGCCGTTGAGTCATACTCAGGGCGAAATCGTAAATTTGGTGGACTTAAAACGTGAAGACTAGAGTTATAAGTGGCATTGTAATAGGAATTGTGTTAGCCGGTGTGCTGATTCCGGGAGGATATATCCTTCTGGCAGCCTTGTTTATAGTATCACTTATCGGCTACTACGAACTGGTACGGGCCATCGGAGTGCATAAGGAAGGTACGAAGATCAATGCCCTTGAGGTATGCGGATTCATCTCGATCGTTGTTCACTACGTGCAGATGACAATTACCAGGGATTACCGGTACTTTATCTTTTCACTGATGTTTTCGTTCTTCCTGATAATGGTATGCTATGTGCTTAGTTTCCCTAAGTATAACGCTGATCAGGCCATAGCGGCTTTCTTTAGCTTTATCTATGCCCCGGTGAATATGTCTTTTATCTATCTTCTTAGAGAAAGACCTCTGGGCTTATACTTTGCCTGGATACCCTTCATCGCCTGGGTATGTGATACCTGTGCGTATTTTACAGGAAGAGCTTTAGGCAAGCACAAGCTTGCGCCCATCCTTTCACCCAAGAAGACTGTGGAGGGAGCAATTGGCGGAGTTGTTGGTGCTGTGGCAGTGGGGGCTATCTTTGGATATCTCCTATACAAGAACGAGACAGGAGATGTATCAGTTATTATCGTGCTCATGGTCATCACCTTTGTGGGAAGTATAATCTCACAGCTTGGAGACCTTCTTGCTTCAGGAATAAAGCGTGATCACAATATCAAGGATTATGGTCAGATCATTCCCGGCCACGGTGGTATCATGGACCGGTTTGACAGCGTGAT
>DFGW01000206.1:8666-8816 GCA_002372465.1 Butyrivibrio sp. UBA3740 | reverse complement strand
GGTTCGAATCCCCCGTGTCTCATTCGGTCCTTATTCTGTTACAGAGTAGGGACTTATTTTTTACAGAGTGTGCCAACCAAGGTATGATACCACATATGGTGCTACAGACCTTGGAGAGAGCTCTCCTAAGCGGATATGGCGGAATTGGCA
>DFGW01000206.1:0-8562 GCA_002372465.1 Butyrivibrio sp. UBA3740 | reverse complement strand
GTTCAAGTCCTGTTATCCGCACTAGTAAAGAGGCGTTTCGTGAATGATCACGAAGCGCCTTTTTTGTTGCACAAACCCGGCTGACGATATTTTGTTCTTTGGAAATTTATCTTGATATTGAACATAAAAATGACCGATAATTAGAATATAACTTTTTGTGATTCAGAGGTGAAAATGAAAGAAGCTGCTAAGGAATCTAAATTTGACAAATTTTTAAAGGTAATAGAAACGGGGTGTAACAAGCTTCCGCAACCGGCCATTATCTTCATGTTCCTCTTTTTGATAACGGCGGTGCTTTCTCTTATTATGTCCTGGTTTCATGTTGCGGTGGTAAATCCTGCATCGGGAGCTGAGGTTGTGGTGCGAAATTTCTTTTCCGTTGAGGGACTTTACTGGTTTCTGGCCAATATGATCACCAACTTCACATCATTCCCGCCCCTGGGACTTGTGCTTGTAATGACTGTGGCGGTAGGGTTTTGCGAGGAGTCAGGACTTATCGAGACCCTGTTAAATGAAAAGATGAAACACATCCTTCCTGCGCTATTGCCCTATGTTGTGGCTTTTATCGGAATAATGGGCAATATGGCCTCGGATACAGCGGTTATCATTATCCCGCCCATTGCAGGACTTTTATACCTGGCGGCAGGAAAACATCCTGTAGCAGGCATGATCTGTGGCTATGCGGCTGTTCAGGCAGGCTTTTCTGCAAATCTCATGGTTGCAGGCACAGACGGGCTTTTACAGTCTATTACCCAGGGGGTGGTAGACAATTTCCTTGGGGAAGGCGTTTTAACGGTGGATATTACCTGTAACTGGTATTTCATGGCAGCATCGACTTTCCTGTGCACAGCAGTGATCGGATTTGTCTGCAACCACTTTGTGGACAAGAGATTTGATACTTATGTTCCTGTGGAGGGAATGGAGATAAAGAGAGAAAGACAGGCGACCCCTGCTGAGAAAAAGGCTCTTCTCTGGGCAGGAATCTCCATGCAGATATTCCTGGTGCTGATAGTGGTTCTGACAATATGGGGACCACTTGGAGTTGTGGTTGGGAAGGAGGAAGAAGGTGCCAGAGCTTTCGTTGGCTCATATCTTCTTAAGAACCTTGTGACTATACTGGTGTTTTTCTTCGCTGTTCCCGGTATTGTATACGGCGCCATTGCCGGCAAGTTCAAGAGCCTTAATGACATATACGGTGCCATGGTCAAGATCATGGGAAGGCTCAGCGGATACCTGGTGTTCTGCTTCTTCTGCGCCCAGTTCCAAAAGGTCTTTTCCTGGACAAATATAGATCAACTGCTGGCCATAAACGGCGCTAATTTCCTTAATGCCACAGGATTTACGGGCTATGGCATGATAATCACCTTTATCATCTTCAGCAGCCTGATTAATATTTTTATCACCTCTGCTTCGGCCAAGTGGGCAATCTTTGCGCCGGTCTTCATCCCTATGATGATCCTGGCGGGCAATTATCACCCTGCCATGACGCAGATATTCTACCGACTTGGGGATTCGGCAACCAACTGCTTTACTCCGTTTTCGCCCTATCTGTGGGTTACATTAAAGGCTGCCCAGGATATGTATGATCCAAAGCTTAAGCTCGGTACGCTGGTGTCGAATCTTATCCCGATTTCTGTAGTGCTCACCGTTTTGTGGATCATATTCCTGGTTATATGGATGATGCTGGGAATCCCCATCGGACCGGGAGTTACAGTATTCATGCCGGCAGGTTGAACTTTAGCGAATTTTCTTTTTACCAATATAAATGAAATAGTAGATCAGGAAAAGAATTGAGGTGGTGATCCAGGTTAGAGGATAACTTGTTTCTACCATCTCAATTGTTCTGTTCATGGGAAAGGCGAACAGGATCCAGCCCACCCTTAAGACGCAGATTCCGCTCATGGTGATCAGCATGGGGATAAGTGCATCCCCCATGCCACGGAGAGCTCCGGAAAAGATCTCTACGCCTATGTAGGTCACATAGAAGGGTGCCAGGAACCTGATCATCTGGTTGCCTATCTGTATTACCGCATCCCCGTCTTTGACAAAGATCCGAAGGAGATATTCCCCGTAAAAGTACATAATGATGCTAAGTGGTATGGTGATGACAGCAGCAATGGCAAAGCTCTGCCTTACGCTGTTCCTTACTCTGTCATTTTTGCCTGCGCCGTAGTTCTGTCCCACAAAGGTGGTGTTGACTGTGCCAAGGGAGTTGACGGTCATCCAGAAAAGTACGTCGATCTTGCCGTAGGCTGCCCAGGCTGAAGCTGTGTTGTTTCCAAAGGAATTGATGGCTGCCTGGATAAGCACGTTGGAGAGGGTATACATAGTGGACTGAAAGCCTGCAGGAAGTCCGATCCTGATGATCTTTACGAGCATATCGGAGTGGAGGCGGATCTTTTTGAGCTCCAGTTTGTGGTAATCGGTGCTCTTTGTAAGCATCCTGATGACGATGCCTGCGCTTAGGATCTGGCTTAGGACTGTTGCTATGGCAACGCCCATAACACCCTGAGTTACTCCCATGTCACCCAGACCTAAGAATATGACAAAAAATACGTCCAGGAAGATGTTGGCAAAGCTGCTGATAATAAGGACCTTTAAAGGGCTTTTAGAGTCCCCTACGGCTCTTAATATACCTGCGCCCATGTTGTATACCACGTTAGGTATCATGCCCAGGAAAAAGATCCTTAGGTAGATAATGGCGGCTTTTTCCTGCTCCAGAGGGGTTCCCATGGCAGTTATAAGAAGCGGGGAAAGTAAAAAGCCGATAATTGAAAAGAACAGGCCTATAGCCAGGGCAAGGGCGATGGCTGTGTGAACTGACCTGCTTACGTCCTCTTTTTTGGCTGCTCCGTAGAACTGTGAGATAACAACAGTGGCGCCTGAAGAAAGACCTGTAAAAAAACCTACAAAGAGGCTGACTATCATGGCGGCAGATCCGCCCACGGCACCAAGACCATCGCTGCCGACGGCTCTTCCTACAACTACTGCATCTATTGTGTTGTAAAACTGTTGAAAAAAGGCCCCGAGAAGGAGTGCCCAGAAATATGAGAGCATGCCCTTCCAGATAGGACCGGTGGTGATATTGTTGTCTTTCATTGTTAATACCTTGGTACGTAATTTAAGTGAGTTAGTGGGGACGGATCTCTCCTGCTCCTATATAGGAGCCATGAAGAACCGTCCCCACTTATTATTTATATCTTTAGTTACCGGCTGCTACATCCGGTGATACTTCGTTGACTACAGCCTGATCTGTAGGAGCAGGTGCTGGTGCCGGAGTTGCTTCAGGAGAAGCTGCTTCCGGTGCCGGAGCTGCTTCTGCGCCCTCTGCCGGAGGATTTGCTGCGGCTGCTGCGGCTGCTGCAGCGGCGGCTGCCTGATTCAGGGCATTCTGCTCGCCTGCAATGATGCCTTCAATTCCTTCCTGCGACATGAACTCCGGAGTATGGTGACACTGGTTAAGAACTGTAACGGTGTTTCCGTTCTCGTCAGTGGTGGTGGTGTAGGCTGAATTGGTAGGTGTGTAATTTACAAAGCCTGACTGGAGTGCTGCCGGAACTTCAGGTGTGAGCTCAAATACACCGGCTGTCTTAAATGGACATGTCTCACAGGCAGGAACTCCGTCAAGAGCACACATGGTTCCCTGATAGTGAACATCACAGCTTGCGGTAGGCACGGTGCCTTCCTCAAAGTACTCTGAGTAAAGGCATCCGTCGCAAAGACCTGCTATAGGCTGTTTGCCTGATCTGGAGCATACGGTAGCCGTAACGATTCCACTTGGCATTGTAAAGGACGAGTAGGGCAGATCCTTGTGTACCTGTTCCATGACCTTACGCCACATGGTCTTGGAAAGGTTTTTTTCGGCTGATGCGGTCATCTTGGCGTTGTTATCATAACCTGTCCAGGTTGTAGCTGTGTAGTAGTTGGTGTAACCTGCAAACCAAACGTCGTTGTAATCTGAGGTTGTACCTGTCTTACCGGCGATGGCTGTTGTTCCGAAATTAACAGATCCGCCGGTTCCGCTGGTTACAACGTCCTGCATTGCGCTGGTGAGAAGGAAAGCAGTTGTCTCCTTGATGATACGCCTTGATTCCGGCTGGGTGTTATCAAGAACAACATTTCCGTCGTGGTCTACAACCTTAGTGTAGAGCTTGGGCTTTGTATATACACCGCCGTTGGCAATGGCAGCATAGGCTGCGTTAAGCTCGATATTCTTTACACCGTAGGTAAGTCCTCCCAGGGCAGTTGACTGCTGGATGTCGGAGTAAACCTGACCATTTATGGTTACATTCTCTGCAAGGGTTGTGAATCCGAAGTTCTTCAGATAGTCAAATCCAAGCTGAGGAGTGATAAGCGTCAGTGCCTGAACTGCAATAACGTTCATGGAGTCTCTGATGGCGCTTCTTACGGTATTAAGACCTCTGTAAGAGGAGCCCCACCAGTTCCTTACAAGGGTTCCGTTGGAATATGCAAAAGGAGCATCGTTAAATACTGTAGCCAGTGTCAGTCCTGCGCTGTCAAGACCAGGCGCATAGGATGCCAGAACCTTAAAGGTTGATCCGGGCTGACGGTAGGTATCGGTAGCACGGTTAAGAGTTCTGCTGGCAGTCTTCTGGCCGCGTCCTCCCACCATTGCCACGATATAGCCTGTGCTCTGTTCCTCGATAGTGATGGAAACCTGTGGCTGAGGTGTAAGGTTGATGTTCTCTCCAAGGACTGTATCGCCCTCTGCCATGACTACTGACTTGTATTCCTCAATAGCTTCCTCGGCAGCCTCATGTGAGTCATAGAGCATGTTAAAAGAGCTTTTCTGCTGCTTGAAGTAGCTCTGGAACATCTCACTGGAGTGGTTTGTAACTGTTCCGTCAGGTGACTGAACGGAAAGCTCATAGCTTAAGAGGTATTTGGTTCCCTCCGGATAGTTGCTCTCATCCTGGAATACTGAGTCGCAGATCGCCTGGATCTGAGGATTCTGGGTTGAGTAGATCTTAAGACCGCCGCTGTAGAGCAGTGTGTAGGCCTGAGTTTCGTTGTAGCCCGCTGCTATGAGGTCTTCAAGGACATCATTGGTAAGTGCATCAACAAAGTAGGAGTTGATGGTGGAATCTCCGCCGGTCTCCTGGTTGACGTTCTGGATCCTTGAGTAAACATCATCAGCCATGGCCTTATCATATTCTACCTGGGTGATGTACTCGTGCTTTAGCATGTTGCCAAGGACCTTGGTTCTACGCTCGGCATTCTTTTCCGGGTGGGTGATAGGATTAAACCTGCTGGGGTTCTGAGTGATGGCAGCAATAACTGCGCACTCAGAGAGGTTTAAGTCGCTTACAGGCTTATTGAAGTAACGAAGAGAAGCTGCCTGTACACCAAGTGTGTTCTGACCCAGGTTGATGGTGTTCATATAGTTAAGAAGAATATCCTGCTTGGACATTTTCTTTTCAAGCTGAACAGCCAGGTACTGCTCCTGGATCTTACGCTTTACGCTCTGGAGGAAGGTCTCATCTGTCCATCCGGAGAATACGTTGTTCTTAAGGAGCTGCTGGGTAATGGTACTGGCACCCTGTGAAAAGTCGCGGGTGGTGATACCAACAACACCGGCACGAATGATACCCTGGATATCGATACCGTTGTGCTCATAGAATCTTTCGTCCTCGATGGCTACAAAAGCATTGGCGAGATTCTCTGGTATCATGTCCATGGTAACCGGGATTCGGTTGGAATCCGTGGATACCAGCTTGGCTATCTGATTGCCGTCTGTGTCATATACAAATGTAGAAAAACCTGTCGGGGTGACATCAATGTTGCCGATGTCCGGAGCACCATCTCTGATTCCGTTAAATACTCCGATTCCTGCGCTGGTGCCTATGATAACAAGGCCGATTATCATTGCAAGAATGATATAAAAGCCAAACAGAGTGAGCTTCTTTCCCCATTTATCGGTACCGGATCTCATGGCTTTCGCCTGTTGGACGATACCTCTTTTTCCATAGTTCATATCAATTCCTCACTTAAAAGTATAAACATTAAACCAATCTATTATATCACAATGCCTTTGATGCGTAAAATCGGCAGGATTGTGATATACTTTCAGTATGAGTGCAAACGAATCTTATAAGGTCATAATTACAAACGGGACAGGTGAGATCGTGGAAAAGAAATCCCGGTTCATCGGAAATGTATTCCGGGTGGAAAACGTATCGGAAGCGGAGGAGAAGATAGCTGAGATATCCAAGAAGTACTGGGATGCTAGGCACAACTGCTATGCTTATGTTCTGGGAGCGAACTCTGAGATAAGTAAGTGCAGTGACAACGGCGAACCTTCCGGTACAGCAGGAAAGCCAATCCTTGAAGTCATAAATGGGTCAGGTATCACCAATGTTCTTATTATAGTGACAAGATATTTCGGGGGAGTCCTTCTTGGAACCGGAGGTCTTGTAAGGGCTTATACCCAGGCAGCTCAGGCGGGACTGTCGGCCTGCCAGGTGGGAGAGATGGTATATTCTCAGAAGCTGACGCTGGTAGTGGGGTATAACATGATCAACAACGTTCAGTATTATCTGGGCCAGAACGAGATCGCCATCGCCGATTCCCGCTATGAAGCAGATGTTCAGTTTGATATCTGTGTGCGGGAAAAAGAGGTGGAACGCATCAAAGATGGCCTCATACAGAAAACGGAAGGTCAGATCTCTTTTGTTGAAGGAGAAAAAGGATATTACATACTGTGAATAAAAAAGGCAGCCACATTTGTGACTGCCTTGATTTATGTCTTATTTTTTGAAACCTGCTCTCTTTCTCAGTGTAGGATCAAGGATCCTCTTTCTGATACGAAGGCTTGTAGGTGTTACTTCTAAAAGCTCGTCGTTGTCGATAAACTCGATGCACTGCTCCAAAGACATGATACGTGGTGGTACGAGACGGAGTGCTTCGTCGGAAGCAGAGGTACGGGTGTTGGTCAAGTGCTTTGTCTTGCAGACATTAACCTCAACGTCCTCGCTCTTTCCGCTGGTTCCGATGACCATTCCTGAGTATACCTTGTCACCTGGCTTTATGAAGAGCTGTCCACGGTCCTGAGCATTGAAAAGACCGTAAGCTGTAGCTTCTCCGGACTCAAAGGCAATTACGGAACCTGTCTTACGGTAGCTAATATCGCCCTTGTAAGGTGCATAGCCGTCGAAGATGGTGTTGATGATTCCGTTACCCTTTGTATCTGTCATGAACTCGCCACGATATCCGATAAGTCCACGGGAAGGAATGTTGAACTCAATCCTTGTGTAGCCACCGTTTCCGGCACCCATGTTGACAAGCTCACCCTTTCTCTCGCCCAGCTTCTGGATAACGCTTCCTGAGAACTCATCAGGAACATCGATGTAGCACTTCTCCATTGGCTCAAGCTTATGGCCCTGTTCGTCTGTGTGGTAGATAACCTCTGCCTTACTTACTGCAAACTCAAAGCCCTCACGGCGCATTGTCTCAATAAGAACTGAAAGGTGAAGCTCACCACGACCTGAAACCTTAAAGGTCTCTGTTGTATCTGTATCCTCTACTCTGAGGGAAACGTCTGTATTAAGCTCCCTGTAAAGTCTGTCACGAAGGTGTCTTGATGTAACATATTTGCCTTCCTGACCTGCCAAAGGAGAGTCATTGACAATGAAGTTCATTGAAATGGTAGGCTCTGAGATCTTCTGGAAAGGAATTGCAACCTGGTTGTCCACTGAGCAAAGTGTGTCGCCGATCTTAAGATCCTCGATACCTGAAATGGCAACGATGGAACCGATCTTGGCTTCCTGAACTTCAACTCTACCAAGTCCGTCATACTCATAGAGCTTGCTGATCTTGGTCTTGATGCGGCGCTCGGGCTCGTGGTGGTTTACAACTACAACCTCCTGGTTAACCTTTACTACACCGTTGTCCACCTTACCTACACCGATACGTCCAACATATTCGTTGTAGTCGATGGTGCTGATAAGTACCTGTGTGCTGCTGTCAGGATCTCCGACAGGAGCAGGAATATAGTTGATGATGGTGTCAAGAAGTGGCTTCATATCAGGACCCTGCTCATCAGGTGAAAGAGAAGATGTGCCGGCCTTGGCTGAAGCGAATACGAATGGACAGTCAAGCTGCTTGTCATCGGCTCCAAGGTCAATAAGGAGCTCGAGAACTTCATCGATTACTTCGTTAGGTCTTGCCTCGGGCCTGTCAATCTTGTTGATGCATACGATTACAGGAAGACCAAGAGACATGGCCTTTCCAAGAACGAACTTGGTCTGGGGCATTGGTCCCTCAAAAGCATCAACTACAAGGATAACGCCGTTAACCATCTTGAGAACTCGCTCAACCTCTCCGCCGAAATCAGCGTGGCCTGGAGTGTCGATGATATTGATCTTGATATCTTTATATGTAATGGCGGTATTCTTTGACATGATGGTAATTCCACGTTCACGCTCGATATCGCCTGAGTCCATGACACGCTCTACAACGTCTGCGCCGTCACGGAAAACTCCGCTCTGTCTTAAAAGACCGTCAACCAGGGTGGTCTTACCGTGGTCAACGTGGGCGATAATG
>DFGW01000040.1:17101-20394 GCA_002372465.1 Butyrivibrio sp. UBA3740 | reverse complement strand
CCTGCCATCATATCGGAATAGGACAGCCAGTATGAAGTTTCTTCACCTTTATGACGTCTTCTGTTTCTCATGGTAGCCACAAGCAATACTCCTTCCGTCGTTCAAAAAATCGTCACTTGTTCCTGAAGGCAGCAATCTCTGCTTCCAGGACCCTGACCTCTTTTACGTAACGGGCTACAGACTCTGATACATCCTTAAGCTGATTTGTTACCTTTTCCATCTCGATAGCAGTCTTTATCATACCGTCTGCAGCCGCTGCATTTCTCTCAAAGACGTCTTTAAGCTGCTTCTCATTTTCCTCCTGAACATACAGGGTCTGATTGACCACCTTGGAGAGGTTGGCAAAAGAGCCTTCCATGGTCTTATTCATCTCAGATACAAAATTCTCAACGATCCTGCTAAGCTGATCCATCTGATTTCTTGTGGTCATCCTTGAGTAGCTGTCTATGGTTCCTTCAAGTCGCTCAAACTGAGGCTCCAGTAAATCCCTAAGGTCCTCAGGGAATTTGGTCCTAAGTGCCTCTGACATATCCAAAAGAGCCTTCGCCTGCTGGGACTGCAGCTCCATCATCTTATTGACACCATCCTTTTCCGTATCCGGAAGCACATATTTCCTGAAGTTCCTGAGGAAATATGAAAGAGCATTCTCAGCATCATCCAGCCTTCTCTTGTAGACATAGTTGAACACCAGAGAAAAGACCATGCCATAAATTGATGTATGGAAAGCCACTTTGATACCGTTCATCAAAGGTTCGATAGAGCCTGTGATCTCTGCGGTTGTTCCTGTATTAAAGCTCTGAAGTCCCAGAGACAGTCCCACAAAGGTTCCAAGGATACCAAGTCCGGTCATGACTCCCGGTACCTGACTGAGCCTCTCCCTGTGGATCACAGTGTCGATGAGATCATATCCGATATAATCCTCAATATCACATTTATAGTAGGTCTTGCTACTTCTGGATATGCGCTCCAGCTCATGCTTGTAATCGCGAAACTGCTTAAGAAGTCTCTTGTTTTCAAACATGTCATCCTTATCCTTTATATACTTGTCCCAAAGATATTCATGGGCTGTCTTGGCATCCTCCTCAAAGCGTTCTGCAACCTCAATAAGGTCAGCCGTCATGGACGCTGTGGGGAGAAGGCTGCCAAACACACAGGATGCAAAGATGATACCTGCGAGCACCAGCATTGTCACATTGACAATAAGATTGGAAAGACTTCCTGCCTGGTTTTGGGAAAAGAACTGCAGGTAGATACACACTGCACTCATGGCAATGTAAGTTATCAGGATCAGTATCTCATATCCTCTTTTACGGCTCATTGTGTTTTCTCCTTGTCTGTTCTATGTAAAAAAGAGTATTATAATTTATTTTACCATCATTTTATACAAAGTTAATTGAATTCCGTTCCTTTATTATGCATAATTAAAGCAAGATATTATGTACTTTTTGCCGTTACATGGATGTTTCGGCGTTTGCTTTACCGCAAACAACCTATCAAGGAGGTGATAATCAGTGAGTACAAACTTTTTCAGTTCCTTAAATGGAAAGTTTGATCTTAACAGTAGCATGAGCAGCCTTTATGGCGACTACAGCCAGATTAAAAGTGGCGCCTATGGGTCCCTTTTGAAATCCTATGTTAATAAAGTAGGAAACAAATCAGCCCTTAAGGCCTATCAGGAGACAGGCTCCACCACCACTGCAGCTGACTCTTCAAGCGCTTCTTCTGCTTCTGCTTCTACAGGCACCAGGAAGTCTTCATCATCCAAGACGAGCTTTTTGGACAGCCACCTTAGCAGCATCAAGAACTCCGGCATCTACACCAAGTCCGATATCCTTGCTAAGGCAAAAGAGCAGGAAAAGGCAAAAGAAACAGCCGCGACTGAGCAAGCCAATGCGCAGTCTGTATCAATCGATACTACTGTATAATGTGCCCCAAACACGACCATTTAATAAGCCCTGCAGCATCTGATCCTGATGATCGGTTTCACTGCAGGGCTTCGTTTTATTCTTCCTTTTGGGGAATATCTTTCCCGTGAAGATCTATATTATTTTCTTTCAGGGCAATTGCCCAGTATTTTTCAGGAATGTTGGGCCATCTGACAAAGCCCCTCTCCTGTTCGCAAAGTCTCATGGCACGCAAAAGAACCGTCTGATTAAGATCCACTCCGGTCCTTATGGTATGCATTGTCACAGCTGACCAGGCAGGTGCCATGCTCAGTACCTCCGAGTGCTTGAATTCCCGAAGGATCTCTTTTCTATTGTAATCAAGCTGAATGTACTCTTCTTCCCAGGTCTTGCCATCCCCGTGAAGGATACAGAACTGGGTCTTTCCTCCGTTATACCACGGAATCCCCACAGATCCGGGGTTAATGGCCTTCTTGCCTCTGTAGATATAGGTCCCCTGGATATGTGTGTGACCATGTAAAAGGATTCCCGTCTTCAGGTGAGAAAGCACCCTCTTGGTATTTCTCTTTTCCTTATATAAAAGTTCTCCAGTCTCATTGGGAGACCCATGGCAGTACTCAAATCCGGGAAAGCCCTTCTGCTGAAAAATCCCGTAGTTGGGAATGGATTCAAAGAAGGCAAAGTCCTTGTCCGTCAGGTTCTCGTAGGTATAAAGAAGTGCTCCGCTGGCAGAACCCTTTTTCCAGTTACCTGCTCCGCTGCTCCTGTAATTGAGAAGATACTCCTCCCTGTTACCGCGGATAATGGTGGTGTTGAAATACTGCTTAAGAACATATATAAGTTCCATGGTCTTCTGGGGGTTAGGACAGTCCGTCACATAGTCCCCCAAAAGGATAAAATTCGTAATGCCTTTACCAACAGCATAGTCAATGCATGCCTGAAGTGCTGTGTGATTGCCATGTATATCTGAAAAAACTGCAAAATCCAAACTCATTATTTCACGATCTCTTTAATAGACTCGGCAAGGCCTGCTATTCCCTGAATGTTGGAAGGAACGATGATCTTGGTGGCCTGTCCGTTTGATGCTTTCTCAAAGGCCTCAAGGCTCTTAAGTGTAAGAACTGACTCGTCAGCTCCGGCTTCCTTGAGCATTGTGATACCGTCGGCATTAGCTCTCTGAATGCTCTTGATGGCCTCAGCCTGACCTTCAGCCTCGCGGATTCTCTTTTCTCTCTCAGCCTCAGCACGAAGGATTGTTGCTGCCTTGTCAGCCTCAGCCTGAAGAATCTTGGACTGCTTCTCACCTTCTGCAACAGTGATCTGGCTCTGCTTCTCACCTTCTGCGAAAAGAATCTTCTCTCTCTTTTCACGCTCAGCCTTCATCTGCTT
>DFGW01000040.1:0-17046 GCA_002372465.1 Butyrivibrio sp. UBA3740 | reverse complement strand
GCCTTCATCTGCTTCTCCATGGCGTCACGAATCTGCTCCGGAGGATTGATGTTCTTAAGCTCTACTCTGGTGATCTTGATGCCCCAGGGGTCTGTGGCAATATCCAGTGCATCCTGCATCTGGGCGTTGATCTGATCTCTGGAGGTAAGGGTCTCATCCAGGGTAAGTGAACCGATTACGTTACGAAGTGTTGTAGCTGTAAGGTTCTCAATAGCTCCGATAGGATTTCTTACTCCGTAGGCATAGGCCTTGGGATCTGAAATTCTGAAGAATACGATGGAATCGATCTGCATTGTAACGTTATCCTGTGTGATAACAGGCTGAGGCGGGAAGTCGCAGTACTGCTCCTTAAGGTCCACCTGTCTTGCAACTCTGTCAATGAAAGGAATCTTGAAATGAAGTCCTACGTCCCAGGTCTCCTTGTAAGCACCAAGTTCCTCAACTACGTATGAATGTGCCTGTGGCACGATCTTAATGTTGGTAGCAAGTAAGATAATAAGTAAGATCACAAATATTGCTACGATAATGCCTGCTGTCATTTAAATGTCCTCCCTTTCAACAATAAGCTTTGCTCCTTTAACTTCAACCACTTTGACTTCACTCCCTGCCGGGATAACTATGTTATCAACGCTGGAGACAGCCAGCCACGTGGATCCGTCCATGTCAACTTTACCTGTTCCATGGAGATTATCGATCTCTGTCTTGGCTATAAGCTTCCTGCCAACATAGGCATCTATATTGGTCTTCTTGAGCCTGCTGTTAAAGTACTTGGTGGCAATAGGCCTTACCAGCACCAGAACAGCTATGGAAACCACCAGAAAAGCTCCCACCTGAACTGCCATAGGCGCATCAAACAAAGACAGTATAAAAGCTACTGCAGCACCGGCGGCAAACCAGATAGTAACAAGGCCCAGGGTGAAGATCTCAATTACAGACAGGATAACTGTGATAACCAGCCAGATAATAGAAATAGAGATATCCATACACGCCCCTCCTTCTCCCCATCTATTATAACGCACTCTCCCCTTTCAAGGAACCCGACTTTTTTAATAGGATTTTCATAATTTGGCGCCTTATCAATCATGTAACAGATGTCTTGATATGATAATATAGAATGGTAAAAATATTATCGTGATGTCGTACTTCTATAACGATCAAAAATCAATAAGGTGAGGAAAATGGCTAAACTAACTTACGAATTATTGAAGCAATGTGCAAATCTTTCTCCCATCCCCTGCTCAGTTCTTTCAGTAGTAAAAAACCCTGATGGCAGCTGTGGAGAAATACGTTTCTATGCCATAAACGAGCTGTTTAAAAAGAGCTATTATGACATGTTCGCCGCAACAGAAGGCGGACCCATGCCGGACTACGAGAGCTTCCAGGAAACTATTGAAGGGCAGCTGTATACCGCTCATCTTCCAAAGGAGCCCAACTTCGAGGATGTGTGCTTCAGAGCCGCCTGGAAAAAGGAGTTTATCAATACCTATGTGGATACTACCAGAATGTACGGTTTCTGGACCCAGGATATTCTCCTTCCCGTTGCAGGTGAAAGCGAAGATCCTAACATTGCCTACTGTCAGTTCATGTATACCCTGAATAAGGAGATGGACTCAGGTCAGTTTGCTTCAGTTTCGCCTGATATTGCAAGCTTTGTCATTAAGTCCTGCTTAGAGCTAAGGAATGATAACAAATTCGAAACCAGCATGCAGGCTGTTACTGAAGATATTCGTGAATATACCCAGAGCTATGCAGCCAGCATCCTGACCGTGGACAAGGACCAAAAGACCTTTGAAGTGATCAGTTCTTCGGTTAGAAATAACGAGCTGGACATCAAAGAGATCTTTTCCCACTTCCCTTATGAGATCATTGAAAGCTGGGAAGGACTCGTTAAGGAAACCAACAGCATCATTATCAAAGAGCCGGCAGATCTGGACTTTATAGAGACCAAAGCTCCTAAGTGGGTAAAGACTCTTAGAGCAAACAAAGTTGAAGCTCTTGTTCTGGTTCCCTTTGTTCATCAAAATGAGGTTATCGGATATCTTTACATCACCAACTTTGACACAGAGCATCTGATAAGGTTAAAAGAAACACTGGAGCTGGTATCCTTCTTCCTGACCTCGGAAGTAGCAAACCACCTGTTCCTGCAAAGGCTTGAATATCTCAGCAACGTGGACATGCTCACCGGAGTATTCAACCGAAACTGTATGAACGTCAACGTTGACGAGCTGTCCTTAAAGCTTGAGTTTAATCCCCGCCCCTTCAATGTGGGATTCTTCGATCTCAACGGTCTTAAGACCATTAATGATAACGGTGGCCACGATCTGGGTGACAAGCTCCTTGTTTACTCCGCTGCCCTGTTAAAAGAGATCTTCACAGGGGATAAGATATACCGCGCTGGTGGCGATGAATTTGTGATAATCTCCTTTGACAGTCAGAAGAACTTCGAAGCAAAAATCGAAGAGACCAGGCAAAAAGCCTGCGATCCGGACTGGATATACTTCGCCATAGGTTACTATCACGACGAAAACGACGGTCAGCTGCGACTTGCCATGAGATATGCCGACGAAGCCATGTATAAAGATAAAAACGCCTTCTACGAAAAATATCCTGAAAAGAGGCGCTGAACGCAATATAATAGAGTCTCCGGTTTTTAGAACCGGGGACTCTATTTTTTCAAACTCCTATTATTTCTTCTTAGCCTTTATCATATCTTTATAGTCATTCAGGTATTTACCGCTAGTAATATACTGTGTCTTTGCTGCAAAGGACTCTTCCATTTTAACTGTCAGATCCTTTGTGGCTTCATCGCCAACCTCCAAAGCCTCTGGTTTACTGATGGAATATCCTGCTTTTACATTATTCTCCCTGTAGACCATCCTATGCCTTAGAATCGTATCATAGATGTCGCTGTTGACAAAACCGCCATCGGCCTTGACGCCATTTTTAGCAAGGTAACTGATAAACAGATCCACGTAATGTGAAATCATAAAGCGGTTTCGCTTATCTGAAAAGACTTTACTGAGTTCTTCCAGTGTTGCCAGCTTTTCATCTGAATAGTACTTAATGAACGGCGAATAAGCGTCCTTTGCTTTATGAATTATTGACCAATGATGGTCAATTTCCTTCCTGCAATCCGCGATCTCTTTATCTTTAGCCCTCGCTTGCTGTTTAAGTGAAGTTATATAAGTTTTCTGTGCTTCAAGGTTATCTTCCGACTCCCCGTCTTTTCTGTTCTGTTCTATCTGTAATTTCACAGGAATAATATAATCTTCAATAGTCTTCTTCTCACTCTTTAACATATTTAATTTTTTCTGTGCATCCCCAAGACTTTCCCAACGCAGTTTCATAGCATCATTTTGTTCCATGCTCATCTGCTTAGCTTTGAAATACTGTCCTTTATAGTCTGTCAGATTCAGGAAGTCATCATTCTGCTCAAACATCATACAGTAGTTCTCTGCGTTGATCATATCCTCAAAGAAATCAGCGCTGAAATTTTTATTGAAGAACTCTTCGCTGATAATATTTTTTTTGATATTAGCATTATTCTTAGAGCCACTTCCAATCAGTCCCAGTTCACTAAGACGTTTTATTGTCCTCTTGCACTTATCCTCATCAATTACCGAAAGGTTTCTGCCTACATTTGTCTTATCCCGGGCAAAGAGATTACTGAAGTTTGTTGCCAGATCGGTATATTTGGTCTTGTGCATGTTTGCCATATCAGAGTCATTTTTAGACATAAGGAACATAGCCTCAGGATAATCAAATGCACGCTTGGTAAATGACACTTTACTATTGTCATTCTCATAGTCCTGGGTTTCCTTGATGAATCCCCACGCTCCCTGATATGCCTTGTCATATTCGGAATAGAAGGTTTTTATACTATTAAGCCACTCCTCGCCCAGGAATTTTTTCTTTAAATACCGGGGCAGTTCTTTTTCAGGTTCTATTCCTGCAAAGCTGGTACTAAGGAGACCATCGATCACCATGGCCTTATCCTTCATACTGACTGCCTTATATCTTGAATCTATGCTCGCACCAAATCTTGAATTCGCGTTATTAAGATTATCGTCGATTGTATTCTTCAGCTTTTGGGAATCTGCCTGTGAAGTCCTTACAGCTTCGATTTGTTCAGGGGTAAGTCCAAAATTAAGCATTCCGTTAGCAGATACGCCGTATTTGTTGGCCACAGCCATGACGGTATTGTAATAAAGACCATATTCCTCTCCATGCCCCTTATCAAAATACTTTTTAACTTCGGCTGCAATTTCCGCCTCGCTACCACCTTCATTCTCCATTACCCTGAAAGCAGTCATTTCGCCGTAATACAGTTGCTGGAATGCAGCCATTTTATTGGCGATAAAGTAGCATTTCTCAAAATTTTCAAGGATGTATTGTTCATTGAGTTTTTCAAGTTTCAGTTCGTCTTTGCAGGCAAGGACATCCTTTGCAACTGCTTTAAGGAAATCATATTTGTTTCCGATATCAAGATATTTATCTACATCCGCCTTATTTTGCCTTGCCTTATTAGCATCAGACTTGGTGTTTGCAAGGCCTGATGTGCCCACGTTGTGCTTTCTTAACAGGAACATGAACTGACGCTCATCAATTCCCTTAAGCTCCAATGTTTCCTTAAGTCTGTCCATGAACTCGGGCGTCTGGATATCATTGATACATGCATCGGCTTCTGTTATGGTATCCATGATTTTCCTTATGGTTCCGATATTATTTTTAGCGAATTCGTACTTACCGAAGTCATTAGCTATTGATAAAATGGCCTCATCATTTTCCTTGGAATTCTTCCAGAGGAAGTAATCGCTCATGCTGTCAGATCTCTTGTCATACTCTAAACGACGAAGCCAGGCCTCTCTCTTAGCTCCGGCAGAGAGTTGGAAGAACCAGGCTTTTTGTGCCTTTTCAAGTGCATTCTTAACAGCCGCCGGATCTGTAAGATCAGCGTCGGCAAAATTCTTGTTAATATAATTAAACAGCTCTTCCGAATAGTTTCTGTACTTGACAAGGGGCTTATAATCGATCATTTCCATTAACTGGCCATGGAGCTTATTCTTGGTCTTTGAAATGTAATCTACTTTTTCGTCTTTACCAAGTTTCTCTTCCTCATCCAGTATCTTATCTGCAAGCCTGTTCTTTTTAAAGAATCTATCCCAGAATTCGTTTTCCTCTTCAGTACTTTTGTTTATTCTCTTATCAAGTAACTCCTTATAGAGTGCGTCATACTTATTTTTGCGCTTTAAGACAACAGTAATTCCCTTAATATTATTGCCTTTAACCGCATATTCCTGCTTCTGTTCCTCCGTCAGCCTATGACCGGTAGGCTCAAAAAACTCATACTCCGCCTGCTTTTCCTTGGAAAGTTTATCATATGGTCCATCTTTCTTCATCAGTTCCTGATTTTTTATTTCCTCTTCATGGCGAAGCTTTTCAACCTCCTTAATCTTTTCCTCAAGTTCATTTGCCTTGGCACCTGCTTTAACTTCCTCTTTGAGAGCTATTTGTCCCTCTATTTTAGCAGCCATAAGCTCATCAGTATATTTACTGTCACGCAGCAAAAGACTTCTCTTACTATCTTGTCTGGTACCAATATAGGCACTCGCAGTAACATCTGCAATTCCATAGTCTGCCAGGATAGAGGCCACATAATCCGAAAGGGTAATGGAAATTTGCTCAAATCTGAACATATCCTCTCCATCCTTTATGCCATGTCCCTCTATTCCTTGTATGATCTCCCAGTTATTAGTCCCATCAGCCTTGGCAAGTTCGCAGAATTCAGTGCAGAATTTTACATCTTCAAGTACCTGAGTCATATTTTCAATTATGTACTCTTCGCTGCAATATTTTTTGTCAAATTTTTTTACCAGATCTACCATTTTGTGGTAGTTAGCACTCAGATAATTACTTTTTTCTTTGTCAGACCACCTAGGATCAATGTGAAGCTCCTTATTACCCTTTCTGTAATTACTGAAAAATTTATCGCACTTATCCTTTAAAGTAATAGCTGTATCTATACGGGCAAGATATTTTGCCTTTTCATCAGGACTGTTCTTGACTAATCCCTTTTCGACCATTTCTTCAAAATCTATCTCATAGGTCGTGGTAACCTGCTTTCTAAGTTTTTCAGCCAAAAACTTAGCTTTATAAGCAACATAAGCATCCTTGTTGAATTCTTTGATCTGCTTGACTTTGTAGTCACTGACAGTCGCCATACCCCAAACAAACCAGGACAACTCCCCAATCATATTCTTTGTATTTTCATCTAACTTATCATTGTCCCATTCATCGCTCAGCTCTTGAGTAATAGCATTCAGCCTCAAATTCCCATACTTTTCCCTAATACCCTCTATAATGGCATTATTCCCCAGCATATCAGCTGCATCGCCGATGTATGCATAGGCTTCGGACTTGGTATAAGCCATCTGACCTTCCCAACGTTTAAAGTAATCCGAAAACAGTTGTAAGCGGATTTTAAACTCATCCATATCAATATCTCTCAGTTCCTTAAAGCCGTCTATTTTCCCCCCTGTAGGATCGAGGTGCAGATCATTAGCCATAACTGCAATACTCTTCATTTCAAAGTAACGTTCATAGCTCTCATCCTTGGTAATGTCAATATCCTCGTTGAGTTTATATCTTGCTATAAGTTCTTCAATATTCGTTTTGACAAGCTCCTTGGGAGTAAGCTTGAACTCATTTTTCCTGGCAGCGTATTCATTGTATTTTTTCCTGCAAATCTCTCTTCTTTGAATATTATTCAGCTTGGTGGGATCATTTATCTCAACCTGAGTCTTTCCGTCCTTCATTTTGTTGACAGTACGTGCTCTCTCAAGGCCGCGTTTAAGAAGCGTAAAGTTGTACTGTGACCAGAGGTCCTTGATCTCAACAACTTTGCCCTTCTCATCCTTAAAGTTCTCATATTTATCGAATTTATAATACTTCAGGTGTTTGTATAGAATGTCGTTGTACTTGAAGGCTTTCTCAATCTCAAACACATGGCCCATGCTTTCAAATGTAAGCACATTTTTCACTTCTTCAGAAGGTTCAGTAAGCTTAAATTTACTGTCATCAAGCTTTTGATCCACCAGATAATTTATAGCCTCTTCATAGGATTTAATCTGGCTTTGAAGTATTGTATTCTCAGCCTCTACCCTTGCCTCTTCCTTGGCAACATAAGCCGACCACATATTCTCAAAGCCATCTATTGTCTTAATGTCAAAATTGGAGCTGCCACTTTGCCTATACTCACGAATAGCGGGCAAAAGATCAGTTCTGGCTTTTATCTCATCAAGACGTCTTGTCATTTCGTTGATCTTTCCAAAGAGTTTTTCCAGGTCGGGCCCATAAAGTTCATAGACATAGGGATTTGTGGTTATTTTTTTCTTTAAATCTAAAAGCTTAGCTGCAAGGCTTCCGTCAGAATCATATTTAATCTGGAACTTGCTGTCATCCAGCTCAGTATCCTTCCGGTCCTTATTTCTTTTCTCTCTGTTATCTATTGCCTGCTGTTCTCTTCTGCTTAAAACTTCAGCAAGTCTTTCATCCGCCATTTCATCCATGAAGTCAGTAGTAGAATTATAGGCTGCTTTAACCATCTCCCAGGTCTGCTGTATAAATTCCTTATACTGGTCATCATTTTCAAAATCAGAAGGCTTTGCATCTATCATGTTGGCACCTTCTAATTTCTTATCCTTTCTATATCCAAAATACTTGGCATGCTTTTCCATGAAACGGCTCATAATGGGCTGCATCAGAATAATCCGGCTCCTGACAAGCGCCGCCATCTCCGGGGATGTATGAACTGCATCTTTATTTCTTGTATCAAGATAATCAGGATTATACTTTGTCAGTTCTACAAAGCCCTTGAGCATATCTGTATAACGCTGCATCTGAAGCATATTCTTGGCCATATACTTGTTGGTGAACATATTGGGTGTAAGCTTAAAGTTAAGAAGCTTTTTAGCCAGTTCATCCATTACCTTTACCCTGTCCTCAGGTTTACCGGTTGTATATGTCTTAAGGATCCTCTTGTTGTACTTGGATCCATCATCTCTTTCCTCCTGGGTCTCTGTGCCCAGAAGACCAACCTGCTTTTTCCATAAAAGGATCTTTTTGGTCATGGAAAAGAAAGGGCGAAGTCCTTCGTCCAGTTCGTTCTTTCGTGAATATTTCTTTTCCATCGCCTCCTTGCCATAGATACCGGCCGCCCCTAAAACAGAATCTTTGATGGTATCCAGTGCGCCTTTGGCAGTGCCAAAGAAAGTTCCAAACCTTTGACTCTGAGCCTTTATATTATTTTGCCATTTTGCACCAAACTCCGCGCCCTTCGTAACGTATTTTCTGTAATACTCCTCCTGATGGTTCCTGGACTGAAAATAATCAACATGGTATTCCTGATACTTATCCAGCGCACTCATCTCACGGACAGTATTTTTATCAAACTTAACCCTGGGAGGATTATTGTTTTCACGTTTATATTTCGCTATTTTCTTAGCTTCGCTATTCCTTGTCTTCCAGAAGAACCTGTCTCCGGGCTGCAGCTGCTGCTCAAATTTACCACCAAGAGCTCCCTCAATCTTAAAGTCGGTGACGTTTTTTAGCGCTTCTTCATATTGTTGTTTCTCATTGGCCTTCCAAAGGTCATAGTAACCCTTCTCAAATCTGAGCTTATGAGTTTCGTAGTTCTGCTTTTCCCAGTCCTGCTCAAAATCAGTGTTTTTTTTGGTCAAAGCTGTATTTATTGAATCTGACGTTGCCTGCTTTTTTTCAAGAGAATCGACTACTAACTTTTTCTCTTCCGGGCTTAATTCTATCTTCTCATGTTCGGCTATAAGAGATTTATCCATCTATAAACTCCTTTCTACATTCGACGGTAGCTTGTCTCATATTTACTGTTCTGTTTCACGGTTTCAGTCCTTAGATCACATATCTGTATCTGCAGGATATGTCTCTGGCATCCTCATAAATACTGTCCGCCAGTGTACTTCCCACTTCATTCACCGGCTGTATGATGATCCTTGCATATCCGGGATACTTATCAAGTATCCGGTCCATGCTTGCTTCCAGCATGTGAAGAAGTGTTGCCGTGTTATTATCTCCCACATGGAAACCCGCAAGCAGTAAAACCGTGTCAGAGAGTTTTTCAAAAGCCACATAGGATTCAATCAGATCATCCTTTACTATTCCTACACTTATGTCTTTTTCTATACTCTCAGAATCAAGTCCGTCAAAAGGAAGGATGGCTCCTTTTTTTATCGCCTCTGCCTGGGAAATATCAAAAAGCCTGGAGGGAATCTTGGAAAAAGGAGTTCCGGTACCTTTCTTGCCGCTTAGCTTGGTCTTTTCCAGCTCAACCACTGTCATCTCCAAAGCTTCATACTCAGGATCCGCATAGGAAAATCCATAATCCTCCAAAAACTGTGCCAGGTTTTCTTCCTCTTTTCCGTAAATAAGGAATTCAATATCAAACTCCATGTCCTTGTCACCCAGGATACGTTTAGTTTTATCCAAAAGGTACTTCCCTGCCCCCTTCCCTCTGTACTCGGGGGAAACATAGAAAGATGTTATCTTAAGCTCATAGTCATCAGGCCGAAGGCAGATTGCCCCGGCAGCCATATTCTTCCCGTTATCAAGGTCATCAGCCACAAGGCCAATGGGAATTATCTTATAATCATTCTTGATAAAGTTGGCATCCTGATTAGTGATAAAGCCTTTAAAATGGTTCAGGTTGTTCTTGTTGATGAGTGTGATATTCATCTTTTTCTCCTTTTCGTAAAGTGGCAGAATCAGTACACATTTGCATCAATTATCAGTGATCATTTCTTCTTAGCCTTGGACTTTTCTTTGGCTATTGCCTTTTCCTTCTTTATACGATTGTCATAGTCCTTTGGATACTTTTTCTTTGTTATATTGTTAAGCTTGATATTGAAGGTATCTTCATATCTCTTTTTCAGATCACCGGTTGCCAGCTCGCCAACCTCGAGAGCTTCTTTCTTGCTGATCGAATAGCCTGCTTCTTCGTTCCTTTCTTTGTAAACCATTCTTCCGGCCAAAATCTTGTCGAAAACTTCTTTATTGGTCAAAGATCCATCAACCTTTATGCCCATCTTCAAAAGATATGTCATAAACAGATCCACATAAGTAGAGATGATGAAGCGGTTCTTTTTGTCAGAGAATATCTTCTTCAGAGTCTTAAGTGTATTTAATTTATCCTCTGAAATAAACTCTGCATTGGAGATTTCTGTACTAGCTGAAAGAGCAGCCACTTTTTCCTTGCGCAGCTTTTCCTCTTTCTGAGCAGCTTCAAGATCCTTATAGGTCTGTTCACGAATCTGTCCGACCTGAGCAAGGCTCTTTCTGTAAATATCTGCATTTTCTTTATCAGTCTCCATCAAATTGGCAAAATTGTCTTCCTGCTCAAGCAGTGCCTTATAATCCCTATCAAGTTTTTCCTTCTTTCTGGAAGCATTTGTAAGGGCCTTTTTCTCTTTTGCCAAAAGATCAAGTACGCCGTTCTCTCCCCTTACATTACTGATCTGCTCCTCATAGGCGGTAAGACTGAGTATGTCCTCATCTGCTTCAAAGATGATGCAATAGTTCATGGCATTTAGCATATCTTCGAAGAATTCTTTACTGAAATTCTCCTCAAAGTATTTTTCACTGGCGATGACTTTTTTATTCTTGTCCTTGCCAATCTCCCCCTTGGTAAGGCCCATTTCGGTAATGCGCTTTATTACACTGTCGCACTTATCTTTATCAATGACGCTCAGGTTCTTGCCGACATTAGCTGTATCCTTGGCAAAAAGGTTCTTAAAGTTAACGGCAACTTCCTGATTGCGCAACATATCAAAGCCGTCCTTATAAGGCTCATCCTTTGCCATAAAGAACAAGCCCTGAGGATAGTCGAAAGAACGTATTGTATAGGATACCTGGTCTTTAGCAATCTCCTTTTTACCAAGCATATTCACAATATTCCTTGCTCCCAGATAAGCCTCAGTATGCGTATCGTGGAACTTTTTGAGCTTATTGTTCAGCACTTCGTTCTCATCGAAGTATACATTTACTGTATCTCTCAGATCATTGCCAACTTCTATATTTGCAAGAGAATGCTGCAGAGCATCGGTAATTGTAACTTCAATCTCATTCTGCTTCCTTGCAGTATGGATAGCGTTGTAGCTGTCAGCTGCTCTCTTCTTTGCTGCCTCGAGATTATCTGCCACTTCTTTGGTAGTCTCAGGATTACTCTTACCTTCCTTATTTAGCTGTTCAAGCTTCTCTTCAGATAATCCAAAGCTTAAAGAACCGCTTGCTGTTACGCCGTACTTATTGGCAACAGCCATGACAGCATCATAGTATAGAGCATACGTTGCTCCATGTCCCTTATCAAAGTATCTGATGGCTTCCTCGGCAAGTTTGCCTTCTTCTCCGCCCAAAACCGCAAACTTCTGGAAGCTGTCCAGTTCGCCGTAGTACAGCTGCTGGAAGGCCATCATCTTGTTAGCAGTAAAGTAGCACTCAGCAAAGTGCGACAGTATATACTCATCGTTGATATTGTCTATATCAAGCTCCTTGCGGGCTGAAAGCACATCCTTTGTGGCCTCAATCAGGAACTGATCCCTTGTCTCAACATCAAGGTAGCGCTGTACGTCGTCCTTATTCTTCTGTGCCTTGTTGGCATCTGAAATATTATTGGCAAGGCCTGAAACGCCAACATTATGTTTCCTAAGCAGGAACATAAACTGGCGCTCATCAATACCCTTGATTTCCAGATTGTCCTTAAGCTTATCCAAAAACTCCGGTGTCTGAATATCATTGACACTGGCATTGGCTTCAGCTATAGTCTCCATAATATTTCTGATGGTCTTGATATTTGTCTTTACAAACTTATCCTGTCCGAATACTTTTGCTCTTTCAGCAAGGTTCTCATCGCTTTCAAGGCTGCTCTTCCAGATAAAGAAATCGCTCATGGAAGTAGAATCCTTCTCGTATTCAGCAAGGCGGATCTCAGCCTCTTTTCTCGCACCGTTTGTGAGTCTGAAGAACCACTCATCCTTGGCCTTTTTAAGAGCCTGTTTAACTTCCTCAGGATTTGTAAGGGAAAGGTCCGCATGGTATTTGTTAAGATACTTGAACAGCTCATCTACATAGTTTCTGGTCCTGACAGCAGGTTCTTCCCTGAGCAGTAACTGAAGATGTTCTTTGATACTGTTCTTTCTCTTTTCGATATAGTCGATCTTCCGGCCGTTTTCAAGCTCTTCGGCCTTTACCTTTTCATCCGGCTTTGTGTTCAGGCTTGAATGAACAACATGTATGATGGATGTCCTTTGTTCGAAGCTTCTCCTTCTTCTCAAAAGAGCCTGATACTGCTCTTCATACTTGTTCCTGCGCTTGTAAATAAGCACCTTGCCGTTGATCTTAAGATTGCCGACCACATATTCCTTCTTCTCCTCATCGGTCAGCTCCTCATAAGGCTTTTCATTCTGCTGAAGAATACGGTTGCGCTCATTCTCTTCCTCAACCAGTTTCCTGTACTTCTCAATCTCTACCTCCAGCTGATCATCCTCTTCAAACTGGGTCTTTGCGGTCTTGATAGCTTCAATTCTTTCCCTGTCAATTTCCTTGAATTCATCGGCATACTTTCTGTCCATACGAACCATAGCTCTCTTACAGTCTGTACTGCTTGAGAACCTTATGTTTCCGGTCATATTTCTGATACCGTAATCCAGCATGGTTGTGGTTACCATATCCATGATGTCAACGACTATGCCCTCGTACTTATCCAGGGCCATAGCGTCTTTCTCGCTGATACCAATGTGTTCTGCCAAAAGCTCATAGTCAGCATTTCCATTGGCCTTTAAGATAGTAAAGAAATCTGCGCAGTAGCTTGCGTCGCTGAGTAGCTCTTTGAAGTGTTCAAGAATGTAGTCTTCGTTAAGGCAATCCGTATTGAACTTCTTTATCTTTTCAATGACGCGGCTGTAGTGACTGCTAAGGATTCCTGCCCTGTCTTTCTTGTCCAGAGTAGGATCAATTTGCAGCTTATGCTTGCCCTCCTGAGTTTCCTTATAATATTCCTCGCATAGTTTCTTAAGGTTGATTGCCTTGTCAACACGTTTAAGATATTCTGCCTTCTCTTTTTCTCCGCCCTGTATCAGGCCCTCCTTGACCATTTCATCGAAGTCATTGGAATAGAGATTCTCAAGTTCGGTGCGTATCTTGTTCTTCTGATAATCCGCCTTGTAGGCATCATAAGTATCCTTGCAGAAAAGGCGCATGGCCTTAGCCTTGTAATCGTTGGCAATAGCCATACCATACATAAAGTTGGCCAGTTCGCCGATCATGTTCTTGCTTTCCTGGTCCTTTTCTTCTTCCCAGCTGTCTCCCAGCTTTTCGCTGATGTTATCCAAAGTACTCTTGCGATACTGCTTGTCTATGCCTTCTATTATTTCATTGTTGCCCATCATATTGGCCGTATCACCGATATACTCATAGGCCTCAGAACGGGTATACATCATCTGGCCTTCCCAGCGCTTAAAGTAGTCTTTAAACAAAGAGGTACGGATCCTGATCTCATCCTTTTGGTTTTCAGACAGCTTACTAAAGCCTTCAACATTTGCTCCTGAAGGATCCTTGGAAAGTTTTTCTCCTATATCCGCAATACACTTTACCTGGAAATACTTTTTATATGTCTCATCATCGGTGATATCAAGATCTGCATCGAGCTCATAATACTTCAAAAGCTTCTCAATATCTGTATTATGGATATAAGCCAGAGTCAGGTTATATTCCTTATCACCTTTTTCTGCTTTTTCTTTTGCCAGCTCAAATTTCTGCTTACAGATGGCCCTCTTCTGAATGTTGTTCATCTTGGACACTTCTGTAATCTCAACCGTGGTCTTACCATCTTTCATCTCGTTAACGAGACGCGCCCTGTCCATTCCGCGCTTAAGGAGCGTGAAATGATACTGAGCCCAGAGTTCCTCTGTATTAAGAGGATTTCCCTTCTCATCTTTATATTTGTCAAAGTTGTAGTAATCCAGATTCTTGTAGAGCAGGTCATTGTATTTAACAGCCTTCTCAATCTCGATCACATGATTAAGTCCTTCAAACTCAAGTACATTCAGCACTTCTCCTGTAGGCGGTGTTAGCTTGAAGTTCTTATCCTCGAGCTTTTGGTCTGCCAGATAATTTACAGCAGCTTCATAGTTCTTCAGCTGGTTCTTAAGAATATCCTCCTCTGAAACCATTCTGGTCAGCTCTTTTTGGAGATATGTCTTCCACATCGCTCCAAAGTTCTCAACTTTCTTAAACTTCATTTCACCGGAAGTTTCAATAAGCTCTGTAAGAAGAGTCATTCTGGTACTTACCTCGTCCAGACGCCTTGTCATCTCATTGATCTTTCCAAAGAGTCTGTCCAGATCAGCACCATAAAGCTCATAGATATATGGTTTTGAAGTGATCCTGTTCTTGATCTCAAGGAGCTTTTCGGCAAATTTGCCGTCCACATCATATTTGACCTCAAACTGGCTGTCATCTTCAGCTGTACCAAGCTTGTCCTTATTTCTTTGCTGTCTGTTGCTTATAGCCTGCTGTTCCTTGGAATGTAAAGCTTCAGCCATCTTCATATCAGCCATATCATCCATGAAGTCGGTTGTGGAATTATAGGCCTGCTTTACCCACTCCCAGGTATCTTTTACAAACTGATTGTACTCATCTTCATTATTAAATCCTGACTTTTCCTTATCAGTAACTCCTACTCCCTCAACTCCTTTGAATTTTCTGTATCCAAAGTATTTTGCATGCCTGGTCATAAAGTTACTCATGATAGGCTGCAAAAGAATGATCCGGCTTCTGATAAGAGCTGCCATCTCAGGGGATGTGTGTGCAGCATTGGGATTGGTCACATCCAGATACTCGGGGTTGTATTTGGTAAGTTCAACAAATCCAGTAAGCATGTCAGTATAACGCTGCATTTTGAGCATATTGTCAGCCAGATACTTATTGGTAAACATATTGGGAGTGAGTTCGAAATTAAGCAGCTTATTTGCCAGCTCATCCAAAACCATACGTTTATGATGGGGACCTTCCGTGGTATATTGTCTTAAAATCCTTTTGTTGTACTCCGATCCATCGTTTTTCTCTTCTTCGGTTTCTGTTCCCAATCGGCCAACCTGTTTCTTCCAGAACAGTATCTTTTTAGTCATGGCAAAGAAAGGTCGAAGTCCAACTTCCATCTCGTTCTTTCTTGATAATTCTTTATTCTTTTCCTTATCACCATATATGCCATCCAGAACCATATCCTTTACGGAGGCAAAAGAACCCTTTATAGCCCCAAAGAAGGTTCCGTATTTCTTTTTCTGGGCATCAAAATTACTTTTCCATTTCTCGGCAAAATCCTGGTTATGGGGATCCTGGTTTAAGTAGTTCTGGTGCAGAGCCCTCTGATTATTTCTGGAAGCAAAATAATTCTTGTGATAGTCGTAGTATTTTTCAATGGCTGCCATCTCACGGACAGTGTTTTTATCAAATCTGACCTGTTCGGGATTTTTGTACAGAGTTTTTAATTCCTGGATCCTGTTTGCTTCATTCCTTCTGGACTTCCAGAAAAACCGCGCCTCGGGCTGCTCCTGTGTCTCAAATTTACCTGAAAGTCTGTCCTTTATTTCTATCTTTTCTATGCTTTCAAGCTGCTTCTTATAGTCATATTTGGTGTTTTCCTTCCACCTGTTGTAGTAGTCCTCTTCAAATCTGGTCTTGTGCTCCTCATAGGTCTTTGTGCCCCAGTTTGCCTGTAAATCCTTATTCTTTGAATCAAGCCTGTTGCTTATGTTTTCTGTAGTAACTTTCTTTTTCTCCAGGCTTTCTATAACTTTCTTTTGCTGTTCGGGTGTAAGGTAATCGCTCATCTATGTACTCCTTCCATAGCTCCGTCAATTATTTTCATGAAGGGATAATTCGATAATTCAGATTACATATATGTATCTGCAGGACATTTGACCTGCATCCTCATAAATGCTTGCTGCAAGCTTTCTTCCTGCTTCATTTACCGGCTGCAAAACAATCTTTGCATAGGCGGAATACTTTTCCAGGATAAGATCTGTACTTGCTTCAAACATGTGGAGCAGTGTCACAGGATTGTTACCCTTGGAATAGAAGGATGAAAGAAGCAGCGCTCTGTCGGAGAGCCTTTCAAAAACCACAAAGGATTCGATAATATCGTCCTTTACTATTCCCACACTCACATCTTTATCTATACTCTCAGCCTTAAGTCCGCCAAGGGGAAGAATAGCTCCTTCCTTTTCTGCCTGGCTCTGGGAAATATTAAAGAGCTTTTCGGGAATTTTGGAGAAGGCCTCTCCCATTCCCTTCTTGCTCACAAGCTGTGTCTTCTCTAGGTCAGACACCAGGATTTCTCTGGTATCATAAAGGGGATCCTCAAAAGAAAAACCATAATGTTCAAGGAAGTTTGCCAGATTCTCTTCCTCTTTTCCGTAAACAAGGAACTCTATACTAAGCTCAGTATTCTCCTTGCCAAAAATACGCTTAGTCTCATCCAAAAGAAATCTTCCGGCACCTTTACCACGATACTCAGGAGATACATAAAAAGAGGATATTTTCAGCTCATATTCATCAGGCCGAAGGCATATTGCTCCTGCTGCCAGATTAGTTCCTTCCTTAAGATCATCTGCCACAAGGCCGATGGGCAGAATCTCATAATCCTCCTTGATAAACTTAATGTCTTCATCAGCTAAAAAATCACAAAAAAACTTTAAGTTTTCTCTGTCAATCGTGGTAATCTTCATCAGTATCTCCTTCCATGAGACGTCGGAAAATATATACTTCCACGTATCAATTATCTTACAATTTCGTTGATTATAGTATTAAAAAAGCATAAAAAAAATAGGTCCAAACGCCACAGTTTGGACCTTTTTTTCTAAAACTATCAAATTAAATTAACAAGGAAGTTCGGCTCTCGCAACAAGTTGCGCGTCAAAATTTCCCAGCCTTAGCAGCTTCTTCGATAGAAACGGCTGTTGA
>DFGW01000045.1 GCA_002372465.1 Butyrivibrio sp. UBA3740 | reverse complement strand
GCTTCTTTGCTCACAGGTTAAGATCGGAAGCCAGGTTAAGCAGATCGTATCCGGAATCAGAAAGTACTACACTCCGGAAGAGATGGTGGGCAAGAAGGTAATGGTTCTTGTAAACCTTAAGCCTGCAAAGCTTGCAGGAGTGCTTTCCGAGGGTATGCTCCTTTGTGCAGAGGATGCCGAGGGCAACCTTGCACTTATGACTCCTGAAAAAGATATGCCTGCAGGAGCTGAGATTTGTTAATGCCGGTGAAGATTGCGAGAGCAAAGCGGAGCAATCTGTAGTATTATATATATATAATGATCCATAACAACTTATGAGTGGAGGGATATCCGAATGGTACGCAAAGAGGAACTGACCTACAAATCAAGAGACAGACAGACAATGCTTCATGCGATTAGATGGATTCCGGAGGGAGAGCCTGTAGCTATTTTGCAGATCATCCATGGAATGCAGGAATACATAGATCGCTATGATGAGTTTGCGAATTTCCTTGCTGAGAAAGGCATTCTCGTAATCGGTAATGACCATCTGGGACATGGTAAGTCTGTAGGTGAAAGGGGTACCTATGGATACTTCTGCAAGAATGATCCTGCGACTGTTCTTGTGAGAGATGCTCACAGACTTAAGAAGATGACCCAGGAGGATTATCCCGGAATTCCATGCTTTATCCTTGGACACAGCTTTGGCTCTTTTATTGCCAGGGAATATATCACCAGATACGGAACCGGTATCAAGGGTGCCATCATTCAGGGAACAGCTTACATGCCTACAGGAACAATCGGAAGCCTCAGGGGACTTGTAAACTTCCTTCAGTTTGTCATGGGTGAGAAGTACCGCAGCAATATGGTCAACAACATGGCCTTCAAGGGATACCTTTCAAGGATTCCTGATCACAAGACCAACTTCGACTGGCTCTCACATAATGAAGAGAGCGTTAACAAGTACATTGCTGATCCGGCATGTAACTTTGTATTTACACTTAACGGCTTTAAGACCATGGCTGATATCCTGGGAAGAATTCAGGATATGGATGAGATGGAGAACATCCCCAAGGATCTTCCGGTTCTTATCACAGCAGGTAAGGAAGACCCTGTTGGTGGATACGGAGAAGCTCCAAAGAGACTGTTTGCTATTTACACCAATGAGCTTAAGATGACTAACGTGGAGCTTAAACTCTATGATGAAATGCGCCATGAACTTCAGCAGGAGATTGGAAGAGAAAAGGTCTATGCTGATCAGTATGATTGGATAAAGAAAGTGCTGGACAGTGGATCAACAAATAATTGATACTTCAAAAATAATGGTAAGATGCGCTTACCATTCTGACTGGGATGGGGCGATGAAGCTCGCATGGGACACCTTTGTGAGATTCGACGCCCCAGACTATTCTCAGGAAGGGATTGAGAACTTCCACAAATTTATACATGATGAAATGCTCAGGAAGATGTTCGTGGCGGGTCATTATCAGCTTTTTGTTGCCACTGATGGGGGCAGATATGTAGGTATGCTTTCTTTGAGGGAAAAGAAGCATATCTCTCTTTTGTTTGTGGATGAAAATTATCACAGACACGGGATAGCCAGTGCGCTTATCAAATTCGTTTGTAAGTATGCCCTGACGGAAGAAGGGGTTGAAAAGCTTACCGTCAATGCATCGCCTTATGCGGTGGGATTTTATCACAAGAAGGGGTTCAAGGATATTTCGGGGGAAACGTTGGCAGACGGAATAAGATATACGCCAATGGAACTTGAACTTGGTTAGAAAAGGAAAAGGTTTTATAAAATGGGAAGAATTTTTGATCTGGACAGTCCTCTTATCAGAGGCCTTAATAAGCTTGCAGATACTATGCTTTTGAATCTGCTGGTACTTATATTTTCTCTGCCACTGGTGGTAGAGCAGTTTTTTCTTATGTCTCCGGTGTACATCGATCTGATGGCAGCAGAACCGGGAACATTTAATTTTGGATCTTATATAGGAGTTATCCTCATTGCGTGGGTGGCAGGAATTATCTGCTCCATTCCGCTGGGACCTGCACTTACTGCTATGCACTTCGTTCTTCTTAAGATTGTAAGGGATGAGGAGAGCTATATCGCAAAAACATTCTTCAAATCCTTTAAGGAGAATTTTAAGCAGAGCGCGATTCTTCAGATTCTTCAGTTTATTGTATTCGGAATCATTTTCCTGGATTTTATTCTTACCACAAATCTGAACAGCATTTTCAGATACATTGTAATTGCAGTGGGACTTGTTATTTTTATGGCTTCGCTTTATATCTTCCCGCTGCAGTCCAAATTTACCAACACGATACTTGGAACAATCAAGAATGCTTTTTTAGTATCTATCATGGCACTGCCCAAGACTGTGGGAATGGTAATCGTGACATTGTTCCCCATTCTTCTTTTATATTTCTTTGATCTTAAGATTGTACCTATTTTGTTCCTGCTGGGAATAGCCGGCCCGGGTTACTGCTGCGCGGCTCTTTACAGCGAAACCTTCAAAAAGTTTGAGCCTAAGCAAGAGACTCTTTCTGAAGAAGATGAGCTTGAACAGGCAATAAGAAAGATTGACGATGAGGACAAGTAAAAGCAGAAATCATTTACGTTGGTTAGTACCTCTACTTATTTCTTTGGTGATCCTGATTTTTATGCTTTTGGATTACAAGAGAGATATCCATGAAAAGACGATAGAGGCAAAGGAAACGGAGATGGCTCATGTCATTGAAGATGAAATGAGAGATATCGAAATTTCCCTTGCCGAAGCTTCTTCGTGTCTCGTGGCATCTGCAGATGCCATTTCTCAATATGCCCTCACATATAACTTCAATCAGATTTCGCACATTATGAAAAATATCGTGGTCACAACCGATGTGACTGATGTCTTTGTCTGCGGTATTGACGGCATTGGTTACGACAAGGATGGCCGGGATGTATCTATAGGGGATAAGCCCTATTTTGAGGAACTTTTGTCAGAGTATTCCCATGGTGGAACGGGGATGATCCTTCCGGATGACTACGGAGAGGATGGAAAACAGGAAACATTACTGGTTTCCCATGTCTCTTTTAACAAGAAAGAAGACGGCTTTATTGTGGCCACGATGCCTGTTCTTGCCCTGTCAGACAGTTTGTTTATGGACCGGTTTATGGCAGACAGGGTGGCAGTTATAACTATTGACGGAGTTATACTGGCATCCACCAGGGGACAAATGTCTGAAGGAGCAGAAAGTGAGGGAGGGAATTCCTTCTGGAAGCTGCTTCCTCCCGAGGTGTCAAAAGATACCATCAAGCTGAATCTTTCCCAAAAGAGCCACTATACGGCGAAGGTTGATGGATATGGATATATACTGGTCCTTCCCATGAGGACGGCAACAGGGGGCGCTGTGATCCTTATTCGTGAGGATCAGATGGATCTGATGACAGCCAAGGATGAAAGCGGACTTTGGGAATTTGCCGTGAAGATCGCAATTCTCACTGCTTCATATCTGATCATGGTGCTGTTGGCCCATATCATCAGCGATTATGTAGAGAATAAGTTAAGGGAAAAGAGGCTTGCACAGAAAGAAACAGATCCGGAAACAGGACTTCTCACCAAAAATTCTTCGGGAGAAGAGATACAAGGCTATATAAACAGTCAGGAAAATACAGGCGGCCTCTTGTTCCTTATCGAAATAGAGGGAGTAAAACAGAAGACAGATATTGATAAGACAATCCTGGCAGCCAGGCGAAAAGCCTTTGCCAAGATGCTCCTTGCAAATTTCAGGGCATCTGACATTGTAGCCAGGATTGATAAGGATAAATATCTGGTCTTCTTAAAAGGGGTTCATGATGATAAGGGTGTGAGAAAACAGATGGATGAGATGCAGATGTTCCTTCATGATCTGCTGGTGGATACATCAGAGGAAGCATTTGCCCATGCCGGGGCTGCTCTCTGTCCGGAAAACGGTCGCAGTGTGACGGAGCTTATTTCTTCTGCGGAACAGGCTCTGAAGAGATCAATGGAAGCAGGAACAGGAAAGCTTTCATTCTGAGCAATAATTCAATAGGCAAGTTGCACAGTGAATATTTCTTTTATTCGTCAACATTTTTAAAATTGGGGTTTATAACTAAGTTTCTTGGCAGATTGGCTAAGGAATAATAAAATATTTGTGAAATTGGTGAATAGATAATAAATAAGCAAGATAATATACTTTTTACTAGCGTAAATCAATTTACCCAATTATTAGGAGGAAGATAGGTATGGCAAGTTTATCACTTGAGCATGTAAC
>DFGW01000085.1 GCA_002372465.1 Butyrivibrio sp. UBA3740 | reverse complement strand
CGGAAGGCCTGACATCCGCACAGCAATGTAGGATTCCCGTTTAAAGTAACTGTAGGTTCAAATTACACAGGAGTTGTCGGACATCCCAGGAGAGATATAAATCATTTCTTCTAATTCCTATTATAGTCAAAGCCTCCGTATTTTCAAGGCTTTGCGCGATTTTTAAGATATTTTTTACAGATAATTTTTGTTTCTAAAACGCTAGATTTACCTGAAATTATAGTTCATTAAGCTTATATGCTTCTGGTGGCTTCCTTAAGCCATTTAAGCACTTCTTCGTCCTTTATAAGAGGGCTGACGCGCTTATAAACCTCAGCGTGGTAGGCATTAAGAGCTCTTTTGTCGCTTTCATCCATGATATCCGGATCTATGGTTTCCAGATCTATAGGTGCGTAGGTGAGATGAGCAAAGCCAAAGAACTGTCCGTACTCGCCGCTCTCCCTCTCCACTACCTCAAGGATATTCTCTATACGGATTCCATAGCCGTCCTGAATGTATACTCCCGGCTCATCAGATACTATCATGCCGGGCATAAGAGCTGCTTCGTTCTGCCCCGGGGTAAATCTCCATCTGATGTTCTGAGGGCCTTCGTGGACATTTAAGATGTAGCCGATTCCATGGCCTGTTCCGTGCTTGTAATCTATGCCAAGATCCCAAAGAGGCTTTCTGGCAAGGATATCCACGTTCTTGCCTGTACATCCCTCAAGGAACTGGGCACCGGCAAGTCTGAGCATACCCATTACTGTAGCTGTATAGTTTCTCTTTATCTCATCAGAGACAGGTCCTACGACAATGGTTCTTGTTACGTCTGTAGTTCCGCCCATGTAGGTTCCACCTGAATCCACAAGGAGCATGCCCTCAGGCTTAACCTCTGCGCAGTTGTCCTTTGTTGCCTCATAGTGAGCCATGGCTGCATTGGCGTTATAAGCGCTGATGGTGGGGAAGGAAAGCTCTATAAATCCGGGAAGAGTTGCTCTCATGGAGTCAAGCTTCATGGCAGCTGAGTACTCTGTCATGGGGATCTTGCCCACATTTGACTTAACCCAGTAGATAAACTCCGTGAGTTTTGCTGAATCTCTAAGGTACACTTCTCTTATGTTCCTAAGCTCAGTCTCATTCTTGCAGGCTTTAAGGATTTCAGTAGGATCCTTTTCGTTTCTTAAGGAAACTCCCGCTTCAGCAGCCTTTGCAGAAAGTGCCTTGAAGGTCAGGAAGTTGGTGTTCCTCTTATCAAACAGTATGTCCCCTGTGGCCTTTACGCTCTCAATAAAGGAAAAGAGCTCATGGTAGTCCTTAAGGGTTATTCCTGACTTTTCGCAGTAGCTTTTAACCTCCTCAGTAAGCTCTTTAGACTGCACGAACAAAGTGAAATCCTTCATGGTGATGATGGCGTAGGAAAGGGCCACCGGATTGCACTCCACGTCATTGCCGCGAAGGTTTGTAAGCCACATGATGTCATCCAGCTTGGAAAGCAGATGGAAAGTAGTTCCGTACTCTTCCATCTTGCTGCGAACCTGGGAAAGCTTTTCTGAAAAGCTCTTACCGCAAAGCTCATCAGGGATAACATACATATCATGACAGGGAAGGGATGGCCTGTCGGTCCAGACCTCGTCCGCAAGATCCTTATCAATCTTAAGGGTGACTCCGTTTGCTGAAAGCTTCTTCTCTAAGTCCTCACCGATGCTGGTTGCGATAACTCTTCCGTCAAAGCCAAGGGTCTGTCCGGCCTTCATGTTAGTCTTAAGGTACTCTGAGATTGTGGGAACCCCTGCTTCCATCATGCGGTACAAAGTAACGCCAGTGCCCTTCATCTGGTTCTCGGCCTGGATAAAGTATCTGCCGTCTGTCCACATTCCTGCTTCGCTTTGGCTGACCACAAGAGTCCCGTTTGATCCGTCAAATCCGCAAAAATACTCTCTTACCTTAAAAAAGTCCGCAGAGTACTCCGAGTTGTGGAAGTCGGAAGTGGGCATCATGTAGTAGTCAATGCCCTCTTTCTCCATAGCAGCGCGGAGATTGGAAAGTCTTTGTTTGATTACTGTATTTTCCTTTTCCATGTTGTTGCTCCTTTATCTTCTTACTTAGCAAAAGCGCCCTGTAAGGACGCTTTTGAAAAGTCTTTTCTTTTGCCCAAAATCAAAGGCCGTACTTGGCTGCAATAAGAGGTGCAACCTTGGAAGATCCGATACGGCTGCAGCCTTCATTTGCATAAGCAAGGGCATCCTCGATGGTTCTGATTCCGCCTGCTGCCTTGATCTTAACGTCAGGACCGATGTGCTCCTTAAAGAGCTTGATGTCCTCAATTGTAGCGCCGGCTGTACCAAAACCTGTTGAAGTCTTGATGTAGTCAGCCTTAACCTCTGTAACGATCTCGCAGAGCTTGATCTTCTCTTCTTCTGTCAGGTAGCAGGTCTCGATGATGACCTTAAGGAGCTTGTCTCCACAAGCCTCGCGGATCATCTCAAGCTCTTTCTTAACCTCATCAAATCTGCCATTCTTGACATCACTGATATTAACAACTGTATCAATCTCGCTGGCGCCGTCCTTGATGGCTTCCTTAGCTTCTACAACCTTGGACTCAGTGCAGTTGTATCCAAGAGGGAAACCGATAACGGTGCAGAGCTTTAAGCTGTCGCCGTACTTATTATTAACTCTCTTCAGATATGTAGCAGGAATGCAGACTGTTGCTGTTCCATACTTAACTGCCTCGTCGCACAGGGAAACGATGTCCTCCCATGTAGCATTTGGCTGAAGCTGTGTGTGATCGATAAGTTTAAGAATTTCTCTTTCGTCCATTTTGTATCTCCTTATAATCAAATTGCCTGTGAAGGCATTAAATACGCTAGTACATTATAACACCAAAAACCATTTAAGCCTATTGCATTATCCAAAGTGATAAAGGTTTTCAAGGAGCTTTTGGTAAACTTCCGGTTCCTTTACGCCGCCCTCTTCGGGGATGAATATCTCTTTTCCCCCATACTGAACTTCAAGGAGACTTATCCCTTCATCCGGCAGGGCAACAATATAGGTAAAAAGAACCGGTTCGTGCTCTTCCAGCATCACAAGGCGGCTTGTTCCATCCTCTCCGGTAGAAATAACGCTTTCAAACCCAAGTAAGGAGAGGGCCTCTGAAAGAGCCGGAAGTCTGGTCTCATTAAAAGTCCTTGAAAAGATCTCTGGAGCTTTATTTAAAAGCCTTGATTCCTCATCGCCGTCATCCTCAAGGACAATCCTTTCGCCTCTATCACCATTTAACAGATCATAGATCCTAAGAAGATATGGGAAGGTCTCAAGATTTTCAGGACTATCTAAGGCAGGAAACTCAAAGGCCTCCTCCCCGGGCCTTTTTACCCGGTAGAGCCACACATCTTTTTCATCTCCGGCAGGAATACAGGATATAACATAGTTTCCCTCCCCTGTATGCAAAAGAACTGCAGGAAGCCCCAGCTCATCTCCTGAAATTTCAGTTTCTTTAATGCCTTCGACCTTTTCTGCTGCCCTTAGCAAAGATGGCATCAAAATATTGGTTATGTATTCATTTTCATTCATCTTTTTTCCATCCTCTTCTCTATAGACCGGCCGGTCACTTAAGGTCTGACTTATTAAAGTAGTTTACTATATCCATGTGCTCTACGAATGAGTTCATTTCCATAAGAAATGACCCCTGCATTTCTTCACTGTCAGCCTTAGCCATAACAGTCTTGCCCGTAAGTTCATTGGTAAAGTAAGCCGGTCTTAAGCCCCAGGGATTCATAACCCTTACGTAGTCCTTTCCATCCCTGCTCTCAAGTCCAAGAACACTGTATGCATGGCGAGCTGCCATACCGCGCCTGGTTGCTTCGGCATTTTTTCCGGCTCCTGTGGATTCCAGAAGTTCATCATAGGAACCGGCAGTAATTATCCCGCCACCTTCAATGGCATCCTGGAGCTTTTTCTTAAAGCTCTTTACAAACTTATCGTACTCAGGAGAAAAAACGGTTTTTCCATCTTTATCAATTGTCTTAAACTTGGAGTTGAAAATATTCTTATCCTTCCATGTTTTTTTGTTGTCAATACAGATCAGATCCGTTCCTTCTTTCCCGGTAATCCATCTGAAGGCGCGGGTAGAAATGTTGGCACTGATGGAATCATACTCTCCTTCCTTGACCTCAAATTTACCTGTCAGTCCCGATACAGCAAAGGCCTTCTCATAAAGCTGAACCCAAAGGCTTCCCTTAGCACCAACTTCAGAAAGGGCTCCGTCTTTTTCCCTGAAAACGCTTGTCTTATCAACTTTGATAAATAAGGGCACGCTCTTATCTGAAAAAGGCTGGTAGAGTTTAACAGTGACCGTGCCGTCCCCGTTATCCTTCATGTGCCTGTAGAAGAAAGTAGGATCTGCTTCCACAATAGATGCCATAGTTGCCAGGAAGTAGCAGTTACCTGTACCTCCCTGGGCAATATCCCTGACTGAAGGCTGCTCCGGGAAAAGAGCATAATCCTTCTGATCATAAAACTTGTAATTTGGGGACATCTTAGCATCCTCAGCATAGGCTACAGTAGCCTTCTGCGGTATTTGCAGCTCTCCATCCTTACACTTTGGAAGCATCCTGTCATAATACTTCTTTAATCTGTTATATTCTTCCTTCTCGTATTCACCCTTTTCCGGCATATTTTCAATCTGATCAAGTCTGTCTTTTAGCAGCTTCAGAGCATTTGCCTGGTTGCGATCCTTAAGACGTACCAGATACTGGGTAAGGCTTTTTTCCTTAAGTTTAAGGCCTCTCTCAATCGCCGAGTCGCATTTCCTTTTAAGCTCTGCTTCCTCCAGGTTCTGATTCCCATATTTCTCCATGGCTTTTTCGTAAAGCTTTTTATATCTCTCTGGTTCACATTTTTCGCAGTATTCAATAAAGCTTTTATTGGTTAGTCCTATCTTCTGTGCCGAAAAGCTTGAATTATTTGATATTTCTATAGCATCAAGAACTTTCTTTGTCTCGTCCCTGAGAGCTTCACCAGCAAAGCCCTGCCTGTCTATAGGCAGACTTGATTTTATATATTCAATGCGCTCAAGTATCGGCCAGGTAGAGTTCAGATCATAATCTGCATCCTTATTCAGGTATTTTTCCAGATGCGTAGTTCCGGAATCCTGAATGAGTGCACTGTCTATATATGTATGCTTTGACTGTGCGCTGATCATCTTTCTTTTGTGCTGACCACACAAATCCTTTAGCTGGGCACTTTTGCTTGCCTTCTTATCATATCCTTGTACGGTGGCCCTCATTCCATCTTTGCTGTCCTTAATAAGAGCCTTTTGCAGCTTTTCAATTCGCTCCTTCAAAAGGTCACATTTTTTGTCCTCAAGGCCCATCCTCTTAAAAACTCCAATAATCTCCTTGGGATCCAGTTCTATGATCTTATCAGCCATTTTAAAGTCATAATTTACCAGGTTCGTATAGCCATTTTCATTGATCATCTGCCTTGTTGAGATCCCTTTACCGTCCTCATATTCCTTGTTGATCTCTTCAAAGCTTTCACCTCCAAGGCAATTGTCATGGTCTCTTACCGCAACAGCTCTTATGACAATATAATCCTGGTTCTCTACGCTCTGGACACCGTAGTCCACAACAAAACTGTCCTGGCTTCTCTTTGTCTGACCCAGAATAAAATCTATAAGCTGTATAGTCTGAAGCTGCCGTAGCGCAGCATCGGAATACATAAGCGGGAGGTTAAGGCTGTTTGCCTTTTCTAAAGCATCTGTCAGAGTCTCACCTTCAAATTTATCAAAAAGATAAACATCCTGTTCTGCCTTTTCTCCCTGAGCGTCTGATCCGGCATCAGGCCTGAACTTTGCCTTTACCCCGGTAATAAAAAGCGAACTTCCCCCAAGGTAGTTTGCAAGCCACTTAGTACCTTGCCACTGAACACCGTAATCACTGGCAGGCATGTACTTTACATCTTTATTCTCATCTATGAATTTCTGATCAATTATAATAGTTTCCTTTAATTCATCAGTCCAGTTCATCACCTTCTTATCAGGTCTTAACTTATTAAAGGAATAGCCTGCTATCCTGTTCATTGCCAAAGTAAGCTGCTTAACCTTATAGAGATTATCAAGGCGCTTTTTCTTGGCAGCATCACGAATACAGGTACCTGTTGTCTTTTGGGAATAGTACCTTATCAGAGCCCTGTATGCCCCAAGAATAGTCTCCTGCTGCTTTTCAAATTTATGCTTCGACGCCGGCATCGACTCAGCCATTGCATCTTCAATATCTTTTACAAGCCTGCGGCCCTTTGGATCCTTTTTAGCCTCCTCCAGAGCTTGTCTGTTCTCGATAGCCAGGGCTTTTGTGGCTGCCACAGGATCTTCAACGGAAAGTTTCTCCTTCTGGAGCTTTATGACGTTTAGTAAGGTCCTGACCTTTCTATGTCTGTCAGCGTATACTCCGCTATTCTCATTCCTGTTTGAAAGGTATTGTTCCATCAGTGTGGAAAGATAATTAAAATGCCTGATAATGTCAGTCTTGTTATTTGCCTTAAAAAGTGCTGTCAGCTTTTTTGCCTCTTCCTTGATGGTCTTCATGGTATAGCCATCCCCGAAGAGTTTTGTATCAGAAATAACACCGGTTATAGCGCTGTCAAGCTCTGCCGCAGGTCTGTTGACCTTATACCTGCTTCGATAGTATCTAAGTACTGCCTCGGGATCGGTATTTTTGGTGAAGTAGCTTCCGCCCTCGGAATAGTCCTGCCTGGTCTTCCTTGACTTTAACATCTGGATGTAATTGACAAAAGCCTTGGGAACATTTTTACCCCGGATCATGTCTGTAAGCTTTTTGGTATCCACTGCCTCCATGCCATCTTTCAGATCCCCCTCACTTAAGAGGGCATAGTAAGGAGAGGCCATAATATTCAGCATTTCCGAATAGTCCTGTTCCATCTCCTTGAGAACCGAGATTTTGGCCCGAAGATCCATGACAGCATCCTCAGAAAATTCCGGAGGTCTTTTGCAGGTCTTTGGATGATCCTCGTAAAGCTTAAGGAGCTCATCCAGCTTATTGTCGGCGTTCTTTGCCTTAAGGAGCTTTTGATAGGACTCAACAAAGTTATCTCTGGACAGGAAATCCTTGTTGTTCGTGTAGGTAAAGTCCTCCAGCTTCATCTCGCAAATTTCCAGCATGGTCTTCTCAAGCCTTTGGGATTTCTCGGCTACGCTTTCTTCCCCTTTGGATTCTTCTTCCTTTAAACGCTTTGAATTATCAAGGATAGTCCTGGCAACCTGGCAGTCCAGGAAGCTGTTCTTAAATTCCTCACGCCTTTTTTCCGATACGTTCTTTAAGGCTTTCTCTTCACCCAGCACCAGGGCGCTGGCGCCCATGATCTGCGCATTTACGGCATTATCATTGCTTATGTCAAACTTATAGACAAAGTCCTCATCGGAAACAGAGATATCATTTTTTATATTAGGATTTTCATTTTCCTTTTCCTTGACATCTTCTTCCTTGATTGCATAGGGATCGTATTTCTGCTCTTCAATGTTGACATTTATCGGCGCCTTTTTTTGTTCCAGCTCTTCGTGTTTTAACATAATTGCCCTCTTTTCACATTTATACGAATAACAACTATAGTTGGTTAGTTTCCGGATTATTACACTTCCTGCCTGCTTCCGGTGTAGACAGGTGCTCCAAATCCGCAGGGGAACAATCTCTCGGAAAGAGCAAGGGACATGTAGTTATGCCTGTTTATACAGACCTGGGTGCCCGGCTTATAGAGGGGCTTTGCGCTTATAATAGCATGGCTCAGCATCTGTGGGATTATCCTCTGGGCTTCATCACCGATGGCGCCCATGAGAACGATCTGAAGAGAACCTGAAAGGTTCTCATGGAAAAGAAGAATTCCGTTTATCATGTCATCCATCTGGCAATAGCAGGATACATAGTTATCAAAATATTTCCTGGGAAGGTACTCAAGATCCTCATAGGTTCCTCTGCAGCCGTGATTTGCAAAGCGCCTTATTGCAACATTAAAAGCACTGTCAGACAGCTCGCTAAGAGGCTGAATATCCCCCTGAGGTTTTATCGATTTGAAAACGGGAAGTGCAGAAATTTCAGAAAGAGTGGTCCTTAAAAGATTCCCTTCCGCAAGTTCCAGGGTAAATCCCGCAGCAAGTAAAGCTTCCTTCCCTGCTTCGAAATTCCTTGCCGGAAGAGTATAAGAAGATCTGACCACTTCTTCACAGTCAATTGACAGTTTATAGAATTCAAAAAGAGGTTTTGCAGCATTTGGATCATCAATCCTTAGCCAGATGATGGAGCTCTCCTTCTCCATATCCTTATGCTCTGCCAACTCAGTGACCTTCCACATCATCCCTCCAACAGGTCCTTCATCAGTAACTGCTATAAGTCCATGAAAAAAATACCTTTCCAGGTTCTGGGCTATATCTTCCGGAACGAATTCCCCATACCGATCAATATTATATTCATCCAAAGCCAAAATATTCATATTCCTACAGATCTCCATCACACATATATTTTACCAACCTTGTCGATAGATATTCTATAAAAATACGATAAATTTTATTCTGAAATTTGTCTTGCTTCCCGATGCCGGACTGCCGACAAAAAAACCTCCCCCGCAGACGCGGGAAAGGCTCTTGAAAATCATGTTGATATTACATTTTTATCTCTTGTCCATAGGGACATACTCTTTACGTGGTTCGATAGCCATGTAGGCGGGACGGATGATCTTGCCATTGTTGGTAAGCTCTTCCATTCTGTGGGCTGACCAGCCGACGATCCTTGCCATTGCGAAGATTGTCGGATAGAGTTCCTCAGGAAGATCAAGCATTCTGTAAACGAAGCCCGAGTAGAAGTCCACATTGGCGGATACGCCCTTATACATGGTTCTCTCTCCGCTGATGATGCGTGGCGCCAATTTCTCTACCAGTTCATAGAGTGCCAGCTCATCCTCTCTTCCCTTCTCAGCTGCAAGCTGCTCAACAAAGTTCTTAAGTATAACAGCTCTTGGATCGGACTTGGAATAGATGGCATGACCGATTCCGTAGATAAGTCCCTGCTTGTCGAAGGCCTCCTTGTTGAGGATCTTCTCAAGATAGGCTCCTACCTCGTCCTCATCCTTCCAGTCCTTGACATTCTCTTCAATGTCATCAAACATGTGGACCACCTTGATATTGGCTCCGCCGTGCCTGGGTCCCTTTAGAGATCCGATGGCTGCAGCAATAACCGAATAGGTATCTGTCATACTGGAGCTTACAACGTGAGTTGTGAAGGATGAATTGTTACCACCGCCATGCTCCATGTGAAGCACAAGGCAGATATCTAAAAGCTTGGCCTCAAGCTCTGTATACTTGCTGTCAGGGCGAAGCAGATAAAGAATAGTCTCCGCAGTTGACAGTTCCTCCCTCGGAGGATGGATCACAAGGCTGTTGCCCTCGTGATAGTGATTGTAGGCCTGATAGCCATAGATAGAAAGCAGTGGAAACATGCTTATGAGCTGAAGTGACTGCCGAAGTACGTTAGGAAGTGAAACATCATCAGCCAGATCGTCATAGGAATACAGCGTAAGGACACTCCTTGCCAGAGTGTTCATCATATCACGGCTTGGAGCCTTCATGATGACATCACGGACAAAGCTTGTGGGAAGTGATCTGAAAAAGCCCAGAAGCTTTTCAAACTCAAAGAGCTCCTTTCCAGTGGGAAGCTTATCAAACAAAAGCAGATAAGCACACTCCTCAAAGGCATATCTGTCCTCATGCTCCGCTGCCCTTATCAGTTCCTTAACGTCATAGCCTCTGAAATAGATCTCACCATCAGCGGGGATTTCCTTTCCATCCACCACCTTCTTGGCAATGATCTCAGATATTCTGGTAAGACCTGTAAGCACACCCTTACCATTAAGGTCACGAAGACCTCGCTTTACATCATATTTGTAAAAAAGCTCGTTCTCAATACGGTCAGCTTCTTCTGAAAGCTTAGAAAGTTCAACAATTTCCGGTGTGATTTCGCAGTAAACACCCTTACCCAGATCCATACGCACCTCCGATTGATATTAGTAATATGGGAAAAGAGCTATCCCGTAAATATAATTATACCCCAATTAAGCGCTTAAACGAACCACTATCCTGTCAGATTCCAAGAAAGTTCTTAACAGCACTTTCCATTTCTGTCTTGTCTACAACAGTCTTGTGGCGTATCTGCGCATTCCTGATAGATGTAACAGCCTCAGGAATCTGAACGCCTGAAACCTTGCAAAGTTCATCAGCCAGTGAGAAGTCATCCTTACTGTCATCACCCTTTCCAAGAGCGTTCATAACGCTTCTGGTAAACTTGTAGGGGCTTGCTGTTGAAGCGATAACCGTAACGGTATCATCCCCGGTCTGGGCCTTATACTTGCCGTAAACAGAAGCAGCAACTGCTGTATGTGTGTCAATAAGGTATCCTGAATTATCAAACAGATCTCTGATGGTGGCAAAGGTCTCTTCCTCAGTAGCAAAGCCTCCAAAGAAGTCAGCAAGCTTTTCTCTCATGGCAACAGTGATCTCATACTTTCCATTCTCGGCAAGTTCCTTCATGTAAGCAGCATCTGCCTCAGCACTGTCCCCTGCAATGTGATAGATAAGTCTCTCAAGGTTTGAAGAAATAAGGATATCCATTGAAGGTGAGCTTGTAAGCACGAAGTCACGGTTCCTGTCGTATTCTCCTGTCTGGAAGAAATCGAACAGAACCTTGTTGGAGTTGGAAGCACAGATGAGCTTTCCAATAGGAACGCCCATGTTCTTGGCATAGTATGCAGCCAGAATATTACCGAAGTTACCTGTAGGAACAACCACGTTGATAGGGTCGCCCTCAGCAATCCTGCCCTCCTTCAAAAGCTTTCCATAGGAATAAACATAGTAGACAATCTGGGGAACCAGTCTTCCGATATTGATGGAGTTAGCTGATGAGAACTGGAAGCCCTTGCTGTCCATAAGCTTTGCAAGCTCAGGATCTGTGAAGATCTTCTTAACTCCGGTCTGGGCATCGTCAAA
>DFGW01000067.1 GCA_002372465.1 Butyrivibrio sp. UBA3740 | reverse complement strand
TTATTTCTTCAGGCAGACTCTGTATCAGGCTGTCCATCATATAAAAATACCCCCATCGAAAATAAAACTGAAAGATAATTCCCCCTTAGTAATTTCTACCATTTCGCATATATTTAAAAATATTCAGAGAATCCAATGGGTGTCCTCCGAAATCAAAAAGCGCCTGATTATTCCAAGAGCTTCCGCCATAGTAAAGCCCCGCATCCTCCGGATCATAATCTGAAGCGTAGCTACTGGCCCATCCACTTCCATATTTCTCCCAGATAGCGGAGTTATCTGCATCAGCAGGACCTACAGGAATCCACGCGCCTTCCCAGTAGAAAACACCTATGCCCCCTACCTCACTCACATTCTTACAAATGTCACGTATCATTGTGGCCTTTCCCATGGCTGACGCGGGATAACCCTTTACCAAATCATTAACAGTAAAACTGTTTGCTGATCCATCGCCATCTGAAGTGGTATAACAATAGGACGTCTCTGCTATGAAAGCTTTTTTTCCATACTTTTCACTAATAAGCTCAAGGACACGACTCATGTTTTCAAAGCTGCCATCCCAAAAGGGATAATAGCTCATACCAATCATGTCAAAGTCAAGTCCCCCCCGCACCAGCCTGTCAACCAGTGTAAGTACATCTGCTTTGTCTTCAATCCTGGTATAGTGGACAACTACAGCAATCTCTTTTCCGTAAGATTCTGACACTTCACGTACTGCCATACTTCCCGCTTTTAAAAGTTCAAGAACCTTTTCAAACTGCCGCTCTCCTGACATTCCGTAGTTAATCTCATTACCAACCTGTACCATCCCTACATCTACGCCGGAATCAAGAAGCTGTGAGAGGCTGTCTTTAGTGAATTCATAGAGGGCATCCGCTTTTTCTTCCACGCTCATGCCCTCCCAGGCTTTGGGAGCGTGCTGTCTCTTAGGATCTGCCCAGAAATCGGAGTAATGAAAATCTATCATTACTTTCATCCCATTGGCAGTAGCTCTTTTCCCAAGCTCAACAGCTGTTGGAAGGTCATTATTACCGCCACCATACCCATTCCCATTTTCATCATAAGGATCGTTCCAGACTCTTAAGCGGATATAGTTAATCCCTGAATCAGCATAGGTTTTGAATATATCCTGCTCTTTGCCGTCAAAACCATAGTACTTAACACCACTTTTTTCTTCGGTCAGTACTGAAGATGCATCCATTCCAAATATGAAATCATCTGAAAGTCCATCAATAGGCGATTCCCATGTTTCTTCCGGTATTTCCTCAACTACTTCTTGCGTTTTAACCGTCACTTCTTGCGTTGATACCGGCGCAAGCTCAGTTTCTAAATCTCTACAGCCAGTTAGTGATATCAAAAGAATCATCGCCAAGACGTTATATACTACTTTTTCCATAATCCAATCTCTCATTCTGTCCAGGGAAGCTTTATATTCGGAAGCTCCAGCATATTAACATCCTGAAGGTCGAACACTATTCCGTTGTCTTCCAGTTCCTCCAGAAACGCATTTACAAAGACAGGGCTCGAAAAGGTTTGTAGAAAATCGAGGGTGAATCGTCCGTTGACAGCCGATATTTCTACAGTCAGACCATTTGCCGCAGAAGATGTCCACACTCGGAAATCACGAATGTACTGCTCAGCTTCCTTGTAGTTTGCCTTACCCACATAGCTGACCGTCGCCGTAATGACTCTGCTCGCCAAGGAATTGATATATCCAGCTACCCCCTGCCTTTCCGGATCACTTTCTTTGGATAGAATCATGCGCGTAATTCCTGCCTGAGAAGCCACTCCCATCAGCACATTCTCCTCCTGGTTCTGGACAAAAACCATCCCTCGGTATGCTGTACCCTGCCTCTCCAGAGACCAATCGCGCATTATGTCCTTATACTCCAGCATTATTCCACCAACCAGGCTCTGATGCGCCAGTGGCGTGTGAAGAGCGTTTCTCTGGTTCACACAAAGGGTGATGCGAATAGGATCTTTGGAATCAGGATACAACTTTGCAATGGCCCGACTTAAGAGTAAAGAAACCATGGTACCGGGACTACCGTCATTGTCCAAATTGAATCTCATAAATTCGGATTCCGAGATGGAGATACTGTATACGGTGTGCTGATGATCATTCTCAAGACCCGCAGAATCGATGAGATTCAGCGCGTTGGACATTTCCTTGCGAGAAGGAATCGGAAGATCGCTCCTGTTTGCCACTGGGTCTATCCACTCTTCTTCTGAGATTGCATCCCCAACCAGACGGATGCCCTGGTCGTTCAACTTGATCTGATACCGTTCAGAACAATAATAATACAACAATGTCCGCAGCACCTCATACGCGCCTGTTCCGTCCGTCATGCCATGAAATATATCCAATATGATCCAGTTATCTTGAAAGCAAAACGCGATCATATGAAAATTGGAATCCTTTGAATTCAAATCCACCCCGTGAAGAGAGTTTGTGATAACAACCGGTCGATGGTTTTCCGCAAAAATGTATTGCTCATCCGTTTTCTGCAATTCAACGCAGAAATAAGGATATCTTTCCATAGTGGAATCCACAGCATGACGAAGAACATCTGAATAGATCAAGTCACGCATGCGAATCCTAATCCTGATTTCATTGGGGCTTTCTTTACTTGTCGTATATAAAGGCCGTAATTCTGTAAACAACTTCTGTTCCATTTTCTCCTCCACAAATCCCGATTCTTGTCAATTCAGATGTTGTCATATCATTTTTCTCCAAAGTATTTACTCCTTATCCCCATTCTTGAAGACAACCATCCTGCTTCGCAAAGTAGTGCTCCTTTGCATAGGCAAACATCTCATTAAAATTCTTTATTGCCTCTTTACCTGTAGGGTGCTTTGGTTCGCTCATATCAAATGCATGATACATCCCTTCGTAGACATCAGCTTTTGCCTCTACGCCTGCAGCCTTAAGATCATCTATGTACTTCAGTGTCTCGTAGTAGAAGGGCTCTGCTATACAAAACCGCATTCTCACGGGTACGGTTCTTTTTCATAAATGAACCATCACCCCGTCCCCATGGTCCATTAGTCTAATATTCTCCCAACAAAATCAAAAATGCATTTCTCTTTTTCTGCCGGATTCATTTTATTAAATGCTTCTGAATGAATGGTTGCAGACAATCCAAATAAAACCTGGCCTGCGAGTATTTCAGAATCGGCCTTGTTACCCACATCCCACTTTCCAATAAGCGTTTGAACAGCAGGTTTCAGCGCTAAAAGAGTTCCTTCATGCATCGCGGACTGAACCGTCCAGTGGATGTTTCCCTTAAGCTTATCAAAATCCTCCATGGACTTCTCATAAATCGGGGCCAGCATCTTCACCAGATCCCCACGTGTATTACAGGTTAAAAGAGCTGTTTCAAACTTTTCACGGTATTCCTTAAAAAATCTCTCAACCACCATATCAAACAACATGTCTTTTGACTTGAAATAATGATAGAACATTCCGATCTCGCCACCGACCTCATTCATTATCATTCTGACTGAAGTCGCTTCGTATCCATGTTCAAAAAACAGTTTCATGGCAGTCATGATTATCTCATCTCGCCTGCCACCTTCAAGTACTGCTTTCCTTGCCATTAGTTTTCTCCTCAATCCATCCCGCGATAGTATCAAGTAGTAGCCCCATATTACCAATCTGGCAATGATGGTCCGCCTGATCCTCTTTTGTAAAGAGCCTTCCTGTCACACTGCGGGCATTAACCAGAGCGTCCAGCTGATCCTGATAGAATACGGTATAGAGATCCGCTTCACCCGCAAGTACCAATGTGTCCTGCATGATCAGCTTAGATATTTCTCTGGTGTTATAAAGTCTTATATGATTGAAATATTCACAGGGCGTATGCACATTCTCAAAGATAGCGTACCCCTGTAAAAGAAGCCATTTGGTAAAGTATTTCTGATCAAACTTCCTGTTCAGTGACTTCCATAAAATATTCTTTGGATGCCTTGTCAGATAATCAAAAATCTTCGCGAAGTTCCCCATTTTGCTCAGTATTGCGCCATAAAAATCATAGATAAGATCATACATTACAAGGCGGGAAATTCTCTTTTCATAAGCTGCTGCTCTTGTGGCAAGATATCCCCCAAGGGAGACGCCAATAAGAGTTACATCCTTAAGCCCAAAATAATCAAGAACCGCTCCTGTACAATGCTCCCACTCCGGCGTCATCCTGACATCATAACGCATCAGAACTTCTCCCTGCCCCGGTCCTTCAAAGAAGTACACGTTATATGACAATTCATGGAAATACGGAAGCATAGCCAAAAGATCCTGCGCTATGCTGTCATAGCCGCCGTGGATCACTATATTTCCTTTGGAGTGCTCACACTGCGCATAATAGACCGGCAGTTCATAGTTCTTGTATGGAATCCTTACCACCTTAAGATAAGGAATCTGCTCATAGTACTTATTATAAAGTTTCATGCATTTGTCGTACAGAACATGTTTAAGGTTCCTTCCCTCTGAATCCTTTTCCCCGCTAAGAGTATAAAACTGAGCTGCCCGATAACATGTAGCCGCCTTAAGAAGTTCACCTTCCTGTTCTGCCTTTTCTCCGGTTTCCATGAAAAGAGATATCCATTTCTCAAAGCTGTCTATCCTGCCTCCAATATCCATCAGCTCATCCTTTGAAAAGACTCCGTAGGTATAGAATCTGTTGAGCTGGAAATTCAGCCCTGCATCCTTGTTAAAC
>DFGW01000018.1 GCA_002372465.1 Butyrivibrio sp. UBA3740 | reverse complement strand
TGGAATGAATGGTCTTATCTCCATGGATATGAATGTGGTGTTTATCCTTGCGGAAAAGATATGTTCATACCTTGTGGCATATTTTTCCATGCTCTATGTTATGTCTGTGTTCAGGGTTGTTCCGGACAATTATATTAAGAAAACGATCCTTCTTTTGCCGACCCTATATGGCATCGCCTTTTTTATCAGTGGACTTTTTACGGATTTCTTTTTCTACTTCAGCGAGACCGGGGAGCTGGAGTTTAACTACCCTCAGGGAGCAAGTGTAAACGTAAGTCTTTTCCTGTATTTCCCTTTTGCCGGCTACCTCTACGGAAAGTATTTAAAGAGTCTTAGCTCTGAAAAGATAGTGGCACTGCTCATCTACTTCCTTATGATGCTGGCAGGTATTCCCATAAGGATCGTCACCAGATCCAGTTCTATATTTGAATTCAGTGTATCCCTGGGACTTTTGCTGTGCGTGTATACCTTCCAGAATCCAAGCGAGTTTGCGGACAGACTGTCAGGGGCAGGTACCAAGAATGCCTTAAGCTTTACGGTGTCAAACCTGCTACTGCAAAAGAAGGTATTCACTGTTTTCGGAATCGCAATTGAGAGGCTTGACGTCATTACCGGAGGAGAGTCCTTAGAATCGGTATCTGAGCTCCTTATTCAGATAACCTCGTATCTGAAGCAGCTTTGCGCTGAGGGAAATCTATTTTACTCTGATGATGGCAATTACCTTATGGTATTCCCTGAGGCTGAGCCTGATGATCCCATCATTGAAAAGACAGCCGAGATGATCCAAAAGAGATTCAAGGATCCCTGGCACATGAACGGCCAGGATATAAGGCTCTTCCAGAGCCCTTATGCCATTGGATTCCCGGATGAGGTGGACACTCTTGAGAAATTTAACGAGGTAAGAGGCGTCATAAAGAAGGCCCTGCTTCGCCATAACAAGGAAGTCCTAAGGTACAGAGACCTGAACCTTAAGCATGTCGAGCACGACAAGAAGGTTGACTCAATTGTAAAGCATGCGCTGGATGACGGCCTGTTGGAGGTATACTACCAGCCTATCTACAGCCCTAAGGAAAAGAAATTCCTCTCCTGTGAAGCGCTTTTAAGGCTTCGTGATCCGCAGCTTGGATTTATCTCCCCGGCGGTGTTTATGCCTATTGCAGAAAGAAACGGCTCGGTTATCGCCATAGATAATTTTGTCCTGTCTTCAGTCTGCGAGCTTCTTTCAACCTCTGATGTCTTAAACCTTGGACTTGAGTACATTGAAGTCAATTTGTCCGTAGTAGACTGCATCCAGGCAAACCTTGCGGATAATGTCATTAAGACACTGAAGAAATACAACGTAAAACCTGAGCAGATAAATCTGGAGATAACAGAGACCTTTGAAGAGGGCATCACCACTGCCATGGATACCAACGTGGCGAAACTCAGGGAATACGGAATTTCATTCTCTATGGATGACTTCGGAACAGGTTATTCAAACCTTTCCAGGATATCATCCCTTCCTGTGGAGATCTTTAAGCTGGACAAGAGTATAATCCAGTCGGCCTTTGAGTCAGAGACCTACTATATGGTAATGATAAATCTTGTTAAGATCATAAAGGCTATGAATAAAAGAATAGTGGCTGAGGGCGTTGAAACTGAAGAACAGGCCAAGCACATAATAAGGCTGGGCTGCGATCACATTCAGGGATTCTTCTATGCAAGGCCCATGCCCAAGGACAGATTTATCGAGTTTTTGAGAAAGAACAACCAGTAAAGTGTGGAATTTCTTGCAAACTAAAGGACATAATAGTAAAATTCTATCAGTGTGCCGTCTGAATAAATTGGCGGCACACTGATATTATAATAAGGAGACGTTTTATGGCGCTTATCAAGAAACCGGTAACCGGAATGAAGGACATACTGCCCGAGGAGATGCTTCTTAGGGATTATTGTATTGGAGTAATTAAAAAGACCTACGGAGAGTTCGGGTTTACATCCATAGAGACTCCTGCTGTGGAGTCCCTGGCAAACCTTAACAGCAAGCAGGGCGGAGAGAATGAGAAGCTCATCTTCAAGGTTATGAAGAGGGGCGAGAAGCTTAATCTTGAGACAGCTAAGGAGGAGAATGACCTTACTGATTCAGGACTTCGCTATGACCTTACAGTTCCGCTGGTTCGTTTTTATGCAAATCATGCAGGAGAGCTGCCTTCACCCTTTAAGGCCCTTCAGATGGGTAACGTGTGGAGAGCAGACAGACCTCAGAAGGGAAGATATCGTCAGTTCATGCAGTGCGATATTGATATCCTGGGCGAGGCTTCCAATCTTGCGGAGATAGAGCTTATCCTTGCCACCACCACAACTCTGGGAAGGCTTGGATTTAAGGATTTCAAGATCAGGATCAATGACAGGAAGATCCTAAAGGCAATGGCTGCTTACAGCGGATTTCCGCAGGAGGAATACGACAACGTATTTATAACCCTGGACAAGATGGACAAGATCGGCATCGAGGGTGTATCCGAGGAGCTTGTAAAGGCCGGCTTTGCCCAGGCAAATGTTGATAAGTACCTGGATCTTTTCAAGGCAGCCGAGGGAAAAGAGTCCTTGGAGGGCCTTAAGGTTATCGCCGACATGGTAGGCGACTTCCTTGACGAGGAGACTAAAGAGGGACTTTCTGAGATAATCAGTTCCGTTGAAGGCACAAAGACAGCTCAGTTTGAGATGGTATTTGATCCTACCCTGGTTCGAGGAATGAGCTACTACACAGGAACAATCTTTGAGGTGGCAATGCCACAGTACGGCGGAAGCTGCGGAGGCGGCGGTCGTTATGACAAGATGGTAGGAAAGTTCCTGGGACAGGAGACACCTGCCTGTGGCTTCTCCATCGGATTTGAGCGCATCATCATGATCATGATGGATGAGGGCTTCAAGATTCCCGGAGCCAGCCAGAAGAAGGCTTATCTTATCGAAAAAGGCATCAAGGGAGAGCGCCTTGCCCAGATCATTTCCGAGGCTCAAAAGGAAAGAACAGAGGGCAAGCAGGTACTGGTTGTTCGCATGAACAAGAACAAGAAATTCCAGAAGCAGCAGCTCACAGACCAGGGCTACGACGACTTCAAGGAGTTCTATCTTAATCCGTTAAGTTAATAGTTTTTAAGAGGAGAAATAGTACAAGTGGACGTTCATTTAGTCAGGCTAATAATTCTCATTGCTTTGGTGCTTTTGTCAGCTTTCTTTTCATCGGCAGAGACAGCCCTGATGACCTGTAACAAGGTCAAGATGAAGGCTCTTTCCGAAGAAGGGGGTAAAAGAGCCAAGAGAGTACTTAAGATTACTGATGATACTCAGAAAGTCCTGTCAGCCATTCTGATTGGTAACAACATAGTAAACTTAAGTGCATCAGCCCTTATGACAGTATTTGTTACAGATCTGTTTGGAAGCTTTGCCATAGGAATAGGTACCGGAGTTCTTACCCTGGTGGTTCTTATATTTGGTGAGATTGTGCCAAAGACCATAGCAACTGCCTATGCTGAGAATATATCCCTATGGTATTCCGGAATAATAATGCTGTTCATGGCGCTGATGACACCGTTTATCATCATCATAAATGGGATTGCAACTGTTATTCTGAAGATATTGCATGTCAACACGGATAATCGACAGGCGATGACAGAGAATGAGTTAAAGACCTACGTTGATGTAAGCCATGAGGACGGCGTAATCGAGAGCGGCGAGAAGGAGATCATTTACAACGTATTTGATTTTTCCGATGCAGTTGCCAAGGATATCATGATCCCAAGGATCGATATGAGCTGTGTAAGTGCGGAAGCTACCTACAATGAGGTCATGAAGATCTTCAAGGAAGACATGTACACAAGAATTCCTGTCTATGAGGGGAATGAGCAGGACAACATCATAGGACTTATAAATGTTAAGGACCTTATCCTTCTTGAAGACAGGGAGAATTTCAAGATAAAGGACCACCTCAGAAAGGCTTACTACACCTACGAATTTAAGAAAACAGCCGATCTGCTTGTGGAAATGCGTGAGAAATCTCAGAACGTTGCCTTTGTTCTTTCGGAATATGGCGCAACAGTGGGGATGATAACATTAGAGGATCTATTGGAGGAGATTGTTGGTGAAATAAGGGATGAGTATGATTCAGACGAAGTAAATCTCATAAAAAATGTTGGTGGACGAAGGTATTTGGTTGAGGGAAATATGAAACTTGACGATATTAATGATGAGCTGAAAACCAACCTTGGCTCAGAGGACTATGATTCAATCGGTGGTCTTATGATCGAGGCACTGGACAGGCTTCCCGGCTATGGTGAGACAGTCACTCTTGATAGTGGGATCACTCTTACCGCCCGGGGCATTAAGGGAAACCGAATCACGAAAGTCCTTATCACTGTAAACACACCCGCTTCAGAGGAAAAGGACCTTTCTGAATAGGTTAAAGGGAATGTGCTTATGGTCTTAAAGAGAAATACCAACAGTAACACTGATAATAAGATTTGTTTATTTAACAGGTTTAATAAAAAGCTGTGGTCTTGGCGTGCAATCGCCATGACTATGGCTTTTTTCGTTGCCTGGGATGCGCTTCCTGTCTATGGCGCATATGACCTTGATGAAGGACTGACAGAGTCTGTGCAGGAAGAGCCGGAAGAGGCTGAGGATAATAATGAAGCTGACCTGCAGGCTGAGTTTGAGGACAATGCTGGACAGGTTGTACAGGCTGGTCTTGAAGACGATAAAGTACAAGATCTACAGGCAGGGCTTGAGACAGACGGCTCTGGAAATGAGCAGCTTGAGAGCGGCGAAGAGCAGCCGGCGACCTTAAAACTTTACCTGAATGCGGGAGATGGGCGGTTTAAGGGCTTATATGAAGAATTTGGGATAGATGAAAAGTACCTTGAAATCTACGCTTCTGACCTTGATGGACAGGATGCTTATACTGTTTACCTGGTAAAAGAGCTGTCGGAGGAAGATGAACTTATAATCCGCTTTGGAACACCGGATGAATATACTGATAGCTTCCTCCTTGAGTCCTTCCCGGAGCCGGAGCTTGGAGACTTTGAATTCCTTGGATGGTTCACGGACAAGGAAGATGGGGAGCTTGTAACTCAAGGGGAAATATTGCCTCTTCAGACACTTATCAGCGAATATTCAGACGTTGTCAGGGCGGGGGCAGACGATACATTGGCCTACGCACCTTTATATGAACTTAGCCTTTATGCCGGATGGATGGATCTTGAGATAGGCGAAACCTTCTTTGATGGAAAGGGACTGATCGATCAATATGAGAATCCTGAAGTGGAATCTGATAGTGATGAAGTTGATTTAGATTCTGAAAGTATAGACGCTGACGAAGATGAGATTTCAGGTGGCACAGATGTAGAAGAAAACGGCACAGATGCAAAGGACATTGACGAAGAGATCGAAGAAAAACAAACTGATGCCTTTGATGCAGACGTTGACCTGGCTTCAGGAAACGATGACGTGATCGGTGAAGATGCAGAAAAGTCCGGCGTCAACGGCGATGCGTCCGCTGAAAATGTGGACAGCTTAGGCAGCAGTCTTTTATCTATGACAATCCCCGATGGGGAAGATGCCGATGGTGATAACAAGGCCGGCGAGGCAGATGACAAAGCCGGCGAAGCGGAAAGCGGTGATGATACGGCCCTTCTAGGCACCCCTGTGATCGCAGGCTATGTGGAAGCAGGTGACAAGCTTTTTTCCGGTAAGGCGGGGAACTTTACTACCAACTTCCAGGTCTATGACAGCGACGGAAAGAAGCTCTCAGCCGGCAAGGACTATGATAAGAACGCTAGTTACTCATATGCAGGGGATACTGTGCTCTTTGATGGAACGATGAGGTCTGAAGGAGATGAGGCAAAGGCCGGCGACATTGTTCCTCCCGGGACTGTGCTTAACATATCTGTTAATGGCGTCGGAAACTATGAAGGAAGCAGCTTTACAGGACAGTTCATGGTTGTCCAAAGTGATATTTCAAAGGCAAGCTTCAGGGTTTATCCCCAGTACTATACAGGAGACCCCATTACCCCCGATAAGAGTCAGATTGAGCTTAAGGTTTCGGGAACTATCCTTGGCCCCGATGACTATGAGATTCTGGGCTATGATAATAACGTAAGTAAGGGAACAGGAAAGATCTATGTTCGCGGCGCAGAAATCTTTGGCGGAGAAAAGACTCTGACCTTCTCAATTGTCATGCCTCCGACCAAGCTGAGCGTTATCTTCAACGGAAACGGATCCACCTCAGGAAGAATGTCTAACCAGGTGCTTTCGCAGGATAAGACAAATGTGCTTTCAAAGAATAAATTTGCCAGAAAAGGATATGTTTTTAAGGGCTGGAATACAGAGCCCATGTCTGATACGGAAGACCCTTCGGTTTTGTATGAAGACGGGGATGTTATTGAATATCCGGACCATAATATTATTCTCTATGCCCAGTGGCAGCCTGAAGAATACAATATCACCTATTATCTTAACGGCGGAATCAACCATGAGTCCAATGTAAAGACATCCTACACCGCCATGGATGAGGCCTTCCGAATCCTGGCTCCTGAAAAGGAAAACTGGCCCCTGGGATATCAGTTTGGAGGCTGGTTTAAGGAAAATACCTACAAGACCAGGATGACCGAGGTGAGAAAAGGCACAACCGGGGACATTAGTCTCTATGCACTTTGGATCCCCTATAACTACACAGTGACCTTTGATGGCAATGGGGCAACCTCCGGAACTATGGAGAATCAGGCCTTTTCCTACGGCCTTGCCCAGACACTGAATGTGTGCAAATTTGCTAAGAAAGGCTCTGTTTTCATGGGATGGGCTCTTAGCAAAGAAGACGCTGATGCCCATGTGGTTTCCTATCTGAACAAAGAAACTGTGACGGATATCCTGGAAAAGCGAAGCGACGAAGAGGGAAAGCAGACGCTCTATGCTGTGTGGCAGGATACCTTTGATATCATATTCGAGGAAAACGGCGGGACAGAAGTTTCCAATACCACCTATACCTATGGAAATGCCATGAGTCTTCCTTCTACCACAAGAAGAGGCTACAGCTTCGGCGGCTGGTTTACTGATGACGGCACCTTCAAAAAGCAGGTGAAATCCATCTCCAGGACCACTGGAGGCGACTTGACGCTCTTTGCCAAGTGGAACAAATATAGTCTGAAAGTTTCCTTTAATGGCAATGGCAGCACCTCCGGAAAGATGACTACCCAGAAGATGGCCATGGAGACTGACTACAGCCTGCAGGCTAACAGGTATGCCAGGAAGGGATACGAATTTTTAGGCTGGTCCTTTGAGAAAAGAAATGTTTTAGCTGCCGGTGAAGAAACTGCCGAGCTGGTCGAGCTTCTCGATGGGGAGACAGCTCTCACGGCGCAGATTCTTGCCAATATGTATCTTTTGCACCTGGTGGATGAGGGTGTTTATGAGAGCTTTGAGGCAGCAGCTGCAGCAGCTGATCCACTAAAAAAGAACAACCAGACCGTAACTCTTTATGCTGTCTGGAGACAGGTGCCCTTCCAAATAAGCTATCATTTTTGCGGTGGAATGTATGAAGGGGATTACCCTGAATCCTACTGCTACGGGGATGTGATCGATTTGATCGTTCCCTATAGAGATGGAGCAAGAAAAGACCTATATACCTTTGCAGGCTGGTACCTGGATCCCGGCTATAAAAAGAAGATAGCAAAGATAACTGCTACTTCCATGGGAGATTTGGACCTTTTTGCAAAATGGACCATGGTCTACGATATCTCTTTTGACCCGAATCCCGGAGCAGGGACAGTGGCAGGCAGCATGCCCGATCAAAAGAATGTCAGAAATGATGTACCTACTGCCATAAAGGCCAATGCCTTTAAGAACAAGGATGCTGAAGGAGAATATGCTTTTCTTGGATGGGCCATGGAGGAAGGCGCCACTGTTCCTGATTTTACGAACAAAGAAAAGGTCGTATCACCTCAGGAGCATAAGCTAACCTATGACGCTGAGAGGGGACGTTACGTCCTGAAGCTATACGCTGTATGGAAGCAGTCTTTTGAAGTACAGTATAAAGAAATCGACGACACCCCACTGGCAGTTGATGATGAGTACCTTCGGTACACTTACCTTGTACAAATGACGCTTCCGAAGAACGTCGAAAAGCCGGGCTACGTTTTTGGCGGCTGGTACTCAGAGCCTGCCTTTAAAAAGAAATATACCTCAATTTCAAAGGGTTCCATCGGGGATAAGACCTTCTACGCCAGGTGGACTCCTAAGACCTATGCCATAAATTTTGAAAAAGATGCGCCGGATGGCCTTCCGTCCACCCTTACTGTGACAGGGAAGATGAGTAAGCAGTCCTTTAAGTACACCACGGCCAAGGCTCTTCCTAAGAACGCCTATAAGCTTAAGGGCTTTACATTCATGGGCTGGAGCGATAAGCCTTATGCTCAGAGAGCAGATGGGGAGAAGGAGACAGTTCTTTTCACCCAGAGTCAGAAGATCACCTTATCGGAGCATGAAATCCTGGGCATGACCCTGTATCCGGTGTGGAGCATGGATACCTATTCCATAATCTACAACAACACTGCGGGAACAGCTCATGGCAATCCTGACAACTATACGGTAGTTACTCCTGATATCATTCTGGATGAGCCCCAAAAGCTCGGAGATACCTTCCTTGGCTGGTACAAGGATTCCAAATACAGGACAAAGGTTACCAAAATCCAATCAGGCAGTACCGGGACTTTAAACCTTTACGCAAAGTGGGCAAACACCAGATATACCTTGTGTTACAACTTAAATGCAGGGGATGATGATACGGCTCTTCTTGACACCTCTGAAGTTGGCTTTGTTAACACCTATGATCAGAAATACTCAGGTGGATACAGACTTGCCACGGCCACAAGAAACGGCTTTGCCTTCGGAGGCTGGTACAAGGATGCCAGGTGCAAAACTGCGGTGGGAAGCTATATTGCCAGCCCTTATGTGAACATGACAGTCTATGCAAGGTGGATTCCTATTACCTACTCTGTTCATTTTGACAAAAATGACGAGCAGGCCACAGGAACCATGAAGGATATGACGGGGCTCAAGTATGGCACTGAGTATAAGCTCACCGCCAATTCTTTTAAAAAGAACTATTACGATTTTGCGGGATGGAAACTTGACAGCGATGCTGAGATGATTTCCTATGCAAATACCGCGAAGATCAAGAACCTCACGGCAGCAGAAGAGACAATAACTCTTTATGCGACCTGGACTCCCGGCAAATATCAGATCACCTATTACGTGAACGGTGGCAGCCTCCCTGAGGGTGCAAGGACAAGCTATTCCTACGGCGATGCCTTTAATCTTCCGGTGCCGACGAAAAAGAACGCAGAGTTCCTTGGCTGGTGCAGCGACAGTGCGCTTAAGGTGCCCTTTAATGAGGCAGGGATCACAGCACAGACCCATGGGAATATCAAGGTATATGCCAAGTGGAAGTTCAATGTTCTGCCTGATATTGACGTGCCTGATGAATACCTTGATGTAACTTCAACCTACTATGGGGCAGTAGCGAATGATGGACAGGATGACCGTGAGGCATTTCTTAAAGCCATCCGGAAGGCTAATGAGAACGTTGCTTCAGGTGGAATAACCACGATCTATGTACCTGCCGGAAACTATGACGTGGCGCCGAATGCCCCAAATGATCCTGTGATTGCCTTTGAAGGCGGAGGAAATATAGCGCTTGTTATGGATAGGAACGCGATCATAAATGTTGGTGGAACTGACATCCAACAGTATTCCGTTATAAGCATTAAGAATGCCGACAATGTGACGGTTCAGGGTGGAAAGATAGTGGGAGACAGATCTGTTCATCAGGGAACCAGCGGCGAGTCCGGACACGGCCTGGGAATCACCGGATCAAGAGACATTACGATTTACGGAATGGAGATTACGGACAACTGGGGTGATGGAATCTACCTTGGAACTCAGGCCTGCTTAATGCCGGATTATTCCCAGGATTACAGGGGATGTAACAGAGTGACCATTTCCAACTGTGAGATATACAACAACAGGAGGAATAATATTTCTTTGGTGGATGCTGACAATGTAGTCATAGATTCCTGCCATCTCTATGATGCCCATGGAACAGCACCTCAATGTGGAATTTATGTGGAGCCAAACTCTGATTCCAGTGATAAGGTCTGTGAGCATATTAAGATCATGGACTGCCTAATCACTGCCTATCAGAACAAGAACCACTGGGAGTACATGGTGTTCATGACCCATCAGAATCCATATGACTCAGGCTATACCACAGCAAGAGACATCCTTATTCAGAACTGCACCCTTAACGGATACTTCGGCAATTACTCCGGATCGGGGCTTAAGCTTGAAAATACCTCTATAAACGGTACCTATGACAATTGGAGATAAGGATTGTAGAAAAGACTTTTATAATTTATTGTTCTGTGTTATACTAAATCGACGTAATAACTCGAAATGCGGCGAATAAGAGCATTTTCAAGTAGGAGGCAATATTATGAAGCATGTAAAGTCATTAGT
>DFGW01000090.1 GCA_002372465.1 Butyrivibrio sp. UBA3740 | reverse complement strand
ATCCATCTCACCAAGACCTTTATACCTCTGCAAGGTGAAGGGACTTTTGTGGGTCTTACGGTACTTGGAAAGAGCCACATCATCATAGAGATACTCTTCCTTGCCCCTTGATGGAATGGCCTTATATAAAGGAGGCATAGCAAGATAAACATGCCCCTGATAAATAAGCTCCGGCATAAATCTGTAAAACAATGTCAGAAGAAGGGTTGAAATGTGCTCACCATCAACGTCCGCATCGGCCATGATGATGATCTTGTCATAGCGAAGCTTGTTAATGTCAAAGTCATTGCCGTAGCCCTCTGAAAATCCGCATCCAAAAGCGTTGATCATGGTCTTGATCTCAGCATTGGCAAGGACTTTGTCGATACTTGCCTTCTCTACATTAAGGATCTTACCTCTGATAGGAAGGATAGCCTGGTAGTTACGGTCTCTTGCCATCTTGGCAGAGCCACCGGCGGAATCTCCTTCTACAATAAAGATCTCACATTTTCCTGCATCCTTACTGATGCAGTTAGCCAGCTTACCGTTTGAATCGAAGGAGTACTTCTGCTTGGTAAGCATATTTGTCTTGGCTTTTTCTTCTGTTTTACGGATCTTGGCAGCCTTTTCTGCGCATCCGATAACGGCTTTTAATGTTTCCAGATTACGGTCAAAATATCTTGTAACCTCATCACCTGTAATCTTGGAGACAATCTTGGCAGCGTCCTGATTATCAAGCTTGGTCTTGGTCTGACCCTCAAACCTTGGGTCCGGGTGCTTGATGGATACAACTGCTGTCATACCGTTTCTGACATCAGTACCGGTAAAGTTGACGTCCTTATCCTTAAGGATACCCAACTCTCTGGCGTACTGATTGATTATGTTTGTAAACATGGTCTTAAAGCCGGTAAGATGAGTTCCACCTTCGGCATTATAGATATTGTTACAAAAGCCCAGTACTTCCTCATGGAACTCATTGACATACTGGAATGCAACCTCTACCTCCACGCCTTCGCTCTCTCCGGAAAAAGAGATAACATCGTGAACCGGCTCTTTTGACTTGTTCATGTCTCTGATAAAGCCGGTAATACCGTCGGGTTCGTGAAATTCAATGTATTCCTCAACTCCGGGTCTCTTATCCTCAAAAACTATGGTAAGTGAAGGATTAAGGTAAGCAGTCTCATGAAGTCTTGACTTTATGTCATCCTCCCTGAATCTGGTCTTTTCAAAGATGGTGTCATCGGGAAGGAAGTTGATGGTTGTTCCTGTCTCTTTGGTGGTTCCAACTGTGGGCAAGAGACCATTTTCCAGCTTGACAACAGGAATGCCCCTCTCGTAGGCATCCTCATATATATAGCCGTCTTTTTTGACACGGACGCTCATCCTGGTTGAGAGCGCATTAACAACGGAGGAACCTACACCATGTAAGCCTCCGCTGGTCTTATAAGCATTATTATCAAATTTACCACCTGCGTGGAGCATGGTAAGAACTACACGCTCAGCTGAAACTCCCTTGGCGTGCATACCAACCGGGATGCCTCGGCCGTTGTCCTCTACCGTAGCAGAGCCGTCAGCCTCAAGCGTAACGTGGATCCTTGAACAGAATCCGGCAAGATGTTCATCGACAGCATTATCAACGATCTCGTAAACCAGATGGTTGAGTCCCCTTGTGGTAACGCTGCCTATATACATTCCAGGGCGCTTACGAACCGCCTCCAGTCCTTCAAGGACTGTTATGCTGGAAGCATCATATTGTTCCTGTACTGCCATTTAAATAACCCCTTCAAAACTTCTTTTCATAATATGTTAGAAATGTAACTTCCTGGTGACTGTCACAGCAAGGGCCCCCGGTCCTATGTGACATCCAACGGAAAGCGAAAGCGGATCCAGATGCATCTGGTGTCCGGGGAAAGCTGCTTCAACCTCTTTCTTCCACTCCAGGGCTGCATCAAGGTTGTTGGTATAAGCTCCTGCGATCCAGAAATCCCCGGCTTCAATTCCGCCAAATCTGTTCTCGATATCAGCTTTAATAGCATTTATCATTATGCTCTTACCCTGGGCAGTGGTTCTTGCCTTGGCAAAGGCATCAAGCTTCTCACCCTGAATCTGAAGTACGGGTTTGAGCCTTAAGAGTGTTCCCAGAGCAGCCGCTGCAGGTGTGATCCTTCCACCCTTTTTAAGGTAATGAAGCGTATCAAGCATTATATAGATACTGGAGTCCATCTTGGTCTCTATGAGTTTATCCACTATTTCCTGCGCAGAAAGACCCGCCTGGGCCATTTCCCTGGCATCCAGTGCAGACTGTCTCTGGGTTACGGAAATCCTCTGATTATCAACCACAAAAACCTTTCCCTCATACTCTTCAGAGGCTATCATATGTGCACTCTGGCAGGAACCTGAAAGGCCGCTGCTCATGGGTATGTAAATGATCTGCTCATAGTCTTTAAGTACTTTGTCCCAAAGAGTCATAAGAGAATCAGGTGACGGCTGGCTTGTAGATACATTGGCATCTTCCGCAAGCTTTTCATAAAACTCACTCTGAGTAAGATTAATATCTTCAAAGAAATCCTGCCCATTTATCATAAAGGGCATCGGTACAACGAAAATACCAAGCTCTTCGCCCTGTTTCTGGGTAATTCCACTGTTGCTGTCGGTAATAATAGCAATCTTAGACATGATAATGCGTCGGCAAATGCCGATACTCCTCCTATTTTCTACCTAATTAACTAAAGATATTTTAATTTTATAATGTTGTAAAGTCAACCAAATTTGCAGATTTTGTGGCAAGAAGGCCCTTCAGTACACTATGTTGTGGCTTGGTAAGCTCCGGGTCAGAAGACAAAATCCTGTCGGCATCCATAGCTGATTCCTTGACAAGATCAGAGTCGTGATAGATATCGCCAAGTCTGAAATTCAGCTCTCCGCTCTGCCTTACTCCAAAAAGATCTCCCGGACCTCTCATCTTAAGGTCCTCTTCCGCAATCTTGAAGCCGTCATTTGTGTTATTCATGACCTCCAGGCGCTTTTTGGTATCTTCATCATCAGAGGTGTTGATAAAGATGCAGTAGGACTGCTCTTT
>DFGW01000123.1 GCA_002372465.1 Butyrivibrio sp. UBA3740 | reverse complement strand
GAAGGAAATGTCGTTGCCCGTTTTGAGCCCACAGCAGATGTAAAAGAAGTTGAAGCTTGCATCGCTTCATTGCTGTAATATTTTATAATAATTTTTTACCTACAGGAGGACGCTATGGAATTTAAGGAAGTTGTAGAAATCTAAGAGCTATCCGGCGAACCAATGTCGGATGGCTCTTTTTTTGTCTGGAATTATGTTGGGATACGATAATTGAACAGTTAACATAAGTAAATTGATCTGGAATTATGTTGGAATGACGAAATCATGCAGGTAACATAAAGAAATTGATCTGGAATTATGTTGATACGTGGAAACCATGTTTCTAACATAAATAACCCACTAAAAACTTATGTCAGGAAGAAAAAAATTTCAAATCAGCATAAAAATACTTCCAAATGATTATGCCAGTAAGGAAAAAAGCAGGAACTAACATAATAGAATAGGGTATTATATTCATTAGAGTTGATGGAGGTATGCAAAATGACAATCAGTGTAATAAAACCTGAATATGATCTGGCGCTGGCTGATCTGATCAGGGTCAATCTAAAAAAGTTTGCTCTTGATATACCGGGAACGGTCTACTATGATGACAACTTAAATCACTTAAGTGACTTCTATCTGGCACGGCCTGATAAGCGCTGTTACTTCATTGTGACCGATGACGATGGCAGGGTGATCGGGGGTATTGGACTGGCAGAGCTGGAATTTATTGAGGAGTGCTGCGAGCTTCAAAAGCTCTACCTGGCAGATGAGGTCAAGGGCGCAGGGCTTAGCTATAAGCTTATTTCTCTGGTAGAGGACAAGGCAAAAGAGCTGGGATATAAGCGCATTTATCTCGAGACCCACGACAACCTTGCTGCAGCCATCCACGTCTACGAAAGAGCGGGATTTACGGAGATTGAGAAGCCGGAGGCTGTTGTTCACTCCACCATGAACAGGTTTTTCTTAAAAGAACTTTAAGAAAGCAAAGCCGAGGCACAAGCCCGATGCGCAAACCTGGCCGGCTGTCAAAAAATGATAATCCCCATTCCAAAGCATAAGAGGTCTGGGAATGTTTACACTGATAATATAAATTCTTATGGAAAAGAGAAAAAATACTGTAATAGACGAAAATACCCCCCTCCTGGTACTGGCAGGGCCCATGTTTTTAGAACTCCTTCTTAATACCATGCTGCATAATGTGGATACCGTTATGCTCAGTCACTATGACGAATATGCAGTGGGAGCGGTGGGAAATGCAAATACCATCATGTTCATGATGATCATACTTTTCAATATCATAGCCACGGCTACAAGTGTAGTTGTGGCTCAGTATCTTGGTGCCAAATTATATGACCGCATGAACATGATATATACCCTGGCAGTCGTGGTTAACCTTGTATTTGGAATTACACTTAGCGCTGCTTTTTGCGCAGCCAATCCCTTTATCATGGACTTCCTTCACGTGTCCCCCGAGATGCGCCCCTTTTCCATGACATATATTTATATTGTCGGTGGCGGTGGATTTGTGATGGCGGTATCCAACGTAATGCTCCAGATACTGAGGTGTAACGGATATACCAAGATCGGCATGTGGGTCACATTTGGCATCAATATTATCAATATAGTCGGGAACTATTGCTTCCTGTACGGCCCATTAAAGTTTCTTAACATGGGTGTTGCCGGTGTTGCCATATCTACGGTAGTTGCGAGGCTCCTGGCAGTGTGCGCTCTTATCACATTCTTCTATGTGACAAGGACAGGAAAGCTTTCCCTGCGCTATCTGAATCCATTCCCCTTTAAGCTCCTTGCCCAGATGATCAAAATCGGTCTTCCCTCTGCCGGAGAAAGCCTTACCTATAACCTTTATCAGACAACACTTCTCTCATTTGTTAATGCCATGGGAAATGACGCGGTTAATGCCAGGGCCTATTGTAATACCCTTATCTCTTTTGCCATGATCTTCTCCAATGCCTGTGCCATGTCAACCCAGATAATCACAGGGCATCTGGTTGGTGCGGGGAAAACGGAAGAGGCATATAAAAGAGTGTTCAGGACCCTTCGAACTTCTATGCCCATAACGATAGCCCTGGCATGCATAAACGCTATCTTCTGCAGATACACGCTCCACATTTTTACGGACAATCTGAACATAATTGCTCTTGGGCAAAAGATAATGATAGTGGACATATTGGTGGAGATCGGACGATGCCTTAACATGACCTTTGTCAGCAGTTTAAAGGCCGCCGGAGCCTACATGTTCCCGTTTATAGCAGGGCTTGCCTGCAACTGGGGGCTTGGACTTACTACAGGCTATGCTGTGGGAGTTATGCTTGGAGTGGGCGTTGCGGGAATCTTTATAGGAACTGCAACGGATGAATGTATCAGAGGACTTATCGTCATGTACTACTGGTATAAAAAGAAATGGCTGGGGAAGGCCGTGATCGACAATAGTGATGTACTCACAGAAGAAGTGTCATAGCTATTGACAAATACCCCTATAGGGTATATTATACAATCACTTTGATACCCCAAGGGGGTATATGAAGGGAGATGTTAATATGCCGGATAAACAGAATTCAGCAGAGAATATGGAGGAGTCCTGTCCATACTGCTCAGGCAAGCACAAGACCAGGGACGAGAAAGAGTACAAGGACCTGATGAACAGACTTAAGAGGATCGAGGGACAGGTCAGAGGCGTTGAAGGAATGCTTGAAAATGATGCCTACTGCACTGACGTACTTGTACAGGTCTCAGCTATTACCAGTGCGCTCAACAGCTTTAACAAGGCTCTTTTGGCCAATCATATGAGGACCTGCGTGGCAGATAACATCAGACAGGGCAATGACGAAGTTATAGATGAACTGGTTACCACGCTGCAGAAGCTGATGAAGTAACAGAGAGCATTAGGTGAGAATATGGAACAATATAAAGTAACAGGGATGAGCTGTGCTGCCTGTCAGACCAGAGTTGAGAAGGCGGTCAGTGCCGTGGACGGCGTTGAGAGCTGTGCGGTAAGCCTTCTGACTAACTCCATGGGAGTCGAGGGCACGGCCAGTCCCCAAGAAATAATAGCAGCTGTGGAGGCTGCAGGGTACGGAGCCACTATCAAGGGCGGAAGCGAGGATGCAGCGAAGGCTCCGGCTTCAGATGATTCCCTGAAGGACACCGAGACCCCTAAGATGAGAAAGAGGCTTATTGCGTCATTAGCTCTTTTGATCCCGCTTATGTATGTGTCCATGGGGCACATGTTATGGAACTGGCCACTGCCGGGATTCCTTGATGGGAACCACGTGGCAATGGGACTGTATCAGCTCCTTTTATCAGGACTGGTGCTGGTCATCAATCAGAAGTTTTTTATTAACGGATTTAAGGGGCTGCTTCACAGATCCCCCAATATGGATACCCTGGTGGCGCTTGGCTCCACGGCATCCTACGTATACAGCGTGGTAGCGCTCTTTGGTATGACGGGCGCTGTTCAAACCGGAGACACAGACAGGGTCATGTACTTCATGAATCAGTTCTACTTCGAGGCAGCAGCCATGATCCTTACGCTGATCACTGTGGGGAAGATGCTGGAAGCAAGGTCCAAGGGAAAGACCACCAATGCCCTTAAGGGACTGATGGATCTTTCGCCCAAGACTGCAGTTGTGATCAGGGATGGAGAGGAAGTTACCGTCCCTATTGAAAAGGTGAAGGTTGGAGATAAGTTTGTCGTAAGACCCGGTGACAGCATACCCGTGGACGGTATCGTGTCTGAGGGTGAGAGCGCGGTGAATGAGTCGGCTCTTACCGGTGAGAGCGTTCCCGTGGAGAAGAATGTGGGCGACACAGTGTCTGCCGCCACCATCAATACCTCAGGCTACATGGTCTGCGAGGCCACAAGGGTCGGTCAGGATACAACCCTTTCAGCCATCATCAGGATGGTGAGCGATGCAGCAGCGACGAAGGCGCCCATTGCCAAGATCGCTGATAAGGTTTCGGGAGTTTTCGTTCCCGTGGTTATCGGGATTGCACTTGTGACATTTATAGTCTGGATGCTGACAGGGCAGACTGTGGGCTACGCTATTGCCAGGGCTGTTTCAGTCCTTGTTATAAGCTGTCCCTGTGCTCTTGGGCTTGCTACCCCTGTAGCAATTATGGTTGGAAACGGTGTAGCGGCTAAGACCGGAATCCTCTTTAAGACGGCAGCTTCCCTGGAGCAGGCCGGCAGGACTCAGATCCTTGCCCTTGATAAGACCGGGACCATCACCACCGGAGAGATGAAGGTTACCGACATCCATCCCCTGGATGGAGTTTCGGAAAAAGAGCTTTTGACAGTAGCTTACGCTCTGGAATCAAAGAGTGAGCATCCAATCTCCAGAGCTGTGACAGAATACGCCGGAGAAAAGAAATTGGCCCTCGAAGAGACCACAGAGTTTGAGGCCCTTTCAGGGAACGGTCTTAAGGCAAGACTTGGCGCGGACATTATAAGTGGCGGAAGCGCCAAATACATTGGAAGTATCATCGGCAGCTTAAGTGCAGAGACGGAAGCACTTATAAAGAGTCTGTCCATAGAGGGTAAGACACCGGTTCTTTTTGCAAAGGGAAGTTCTCTCCTTGGAATAATCGGAGTTTCGGACGTTATAAAAGAAGACTCTCCTGAAGCTATAGCAGAGCTTAAAAAGCTGGGAATCCATACAGTGATGCTCACCGGCGATAACGAAGTTACGGCAGCAGCAATAGCAGGGCAGGCAGGAGTCGATGAAGTGGTGGCATCCGTTAAGCCCGACGGCAAAGAAGCCATCATCAGAAAGCTCATGGAACACGGAACGGTGACCATGGTGGGCGACGGCATCAATGACGCCCCGGCACTCACCAGTGCAGACCTTGGAATAGCCATCGGCGCAGGAACTGATGTTGCCATTGATGCAGCGGACGTGGTCCTTATGAAGAGCAGCATTAAAGACGTAGCAGCTGCCATAAGGATATCAAGAAGTACCTTAAGGAATATCCATGAGAATCTCTTCTGGGCTTTCTTTTACAACGCTTTGGGAATCCCCCTGGCAGCAGGCTGTTACGTGGCAGCTTTCGGGTGGGAGCTTAACCCCATATTCGGAGCAGCAGCCATGGGCCTTTCGAGCTTTTGCGTGGTATCGAATGCACTGCGCCTTAACTGGATAAAGCCCTACGACAGCAGGAGAGACAGACAAGTTAAAAACCCCGTAACAGGGAGTTTAATAGAACAAAAAACAAATATTGAAACAACAATGGAGGATAAAGAAATGAAGATCAAAGTAAACGGAATGATGTGTGCACACTGTGAGGCTCATGTAAAGAAGGCTTTGGAGGCAATCGACGGAATCGAGAGCGCTGTAGCATCTCACGAGGAGAACCTGGTTACCATCACCAATTCCAAGGACGTTGACGAGGCAGCCATCAAGGCAGCAGTAGAAGAGGCCGGCTACGAGTACGCAGGAGTTCTGGCTTAAGCTCTGAACGGACGAGAGTCCCGCTATAGATTTTATGCTAATTTAATAATTCAGTGTGCAAAATTATAGGATAATTGAAAATGTGATGGTCGATAAACAGAGGATTTTTAAAGGAAGTATCGACCAAGGAGGAAATACTAATGAAAAGAGCATTATCAATTATCCTTGTTGCTGCACTGCTACTTTGCTGCGTAGGGGTCACAGGATGTGGGAAGGGAAATGCTAAGGCCCTTTCAACCTACTGGACAGCAGATTCCCAGGCAGCACAGAGCCTTCGAAACTATGTGACGAAGGTTACCAACAAAAAGGATACAGAGAATTTTATCCCGGTGGAGGATCGTATCGCCGTCTTTGACATGGACGGAACCCTCACCTGTGAAACCTTCTATACTTACTACGATACTATGATGTTCATCAATTACTGTCTGATCGACCATCCGGAAAAAGTTTCTGATGAGCTTAAGGCAGCAGCGCTGGAAATCCAGCCCGGTTACACTGCAGGCGAAGAACTTGCAAGGAATTTTGCTAAGGCTTACGCCGGCATGACCGTAAAAGAGCTCTATGACTACGCTGTAGAGTTTGGGCAGAAACAGACCGACAGCTTTGAGAACATGCGCTACATCGACGGCTTTTATGAGCCAATGGTTGAAGTAGTAAAATATCTTTATGACAACGACTTTACTATCTATGTAATCAGTGGGACGGAGCGCACCACCACCAGAGCCATCGTTGCCAACTCCCCTATCAAAGAATATGTTGATCCGGCCCATGTAATCGGAACTGAGTTTGAAGTCAAAGTAAAGGGCTACGAAGATGTTCCTTCAAACATGGATTTTAAGTATGCTGACGGAGATGAGCTTGTTTTCACCGGCGGTTTTATTCAGAAGAACCTGAATGCCAACAAGACTATCTGGGTTGAGCGTGAGATTGGCCAGTACCCTGTTCTTGCCTTTGGAAACAGTGGCAGCGACACCAGCATGATGAACTACGCCCTAGACAGCAGAAACCCATATCCTTCTGAAGCCTACATGGTAGTGGCAGACGATGATGTAAGAGAATGGGGGAAGCAGGATTGGGAAGAAAAATCAGCAGCCTACAAGGAACAGGGCTATGTTCCCATCTCCATGAAAAACGACTTTCTGGAGATCTATCCTGAGCCGATTAAAAGAGCTGCACAGCAGTATATAGAGCCTGATTATGAACTGTCAGCGGATGGAAGCAACATCATTCCCTTCCCGAATCAGAGTGTAGAGGCTTCGGGCAGTGACAGTGATGTGACTGATGAAAACACACTGACCTCTCTTTCCAGGGAGGGCTATAGCCTGGAGCAGGCAGTAGTCCTTAGCAGGCACAACATCCGTGCTCCGCTTTCAGGGGAAGGGTCTGCTCTTGATACCATAACTCCTCACAAGTGGTTTGAGTGGTCGGCACCTGCCAGCCAGCTCTCGGTAAGAGGAGGTACCCTTGAAACTGAGATGGGACAGTACTTCAGAAACTGGCTTGAGGCAGAAGGCCTCTTTGAACCAAACTATCAGCCAAAAGAAGGAGCAGTTCGTATCTACTCAAACTCCAAGCAAAGAACTATAGCCACGGCAGAGTTCTTTTCATCGGGACTGCTTCCTGTTGCCGGCTCTGAAGTTGAATACCATGCCGATTTTGATACCATGGATCCTGTGTTCAATCCGGTGTTCACATATATGTCTGAGGACTACGCAAAAGACGCTGAGGCTGAGATCAACAGTATCTATGGTGACGCAATAGCGGGTCTATCTGATAACTACGACCTGATTTCTCAGGTGATCGATGCCAAGGACTCTGAGAATTTCAAGAACGGTACCTTTTCCGGATTTAACGCAGGTGACAGCGAATTTTCTTTTGAAGAGGGAAAAGAACCTTCAGTGAAAGGTTCACTTAAGACTGCATGCCAGATTTCAGATGCGCTGGTACTTCAGTACTTTGAGGAACCGGATCCTGTTAAGGCAGCCTTTGACCATGACCTTTCAGAGGCAGACTGGCAGGCTATCTCCGAAGTAAAGGATGTATACGGCGACGTTCTCTTTTCAACCCCATCTGTAGCTGTGAATGTGGCACACCCACTTCTTGAGGAGATGAAAAAAGAACTGACAACAGACGGCAGGCAGTTCACCTTCCTGTGCGGTCATGATTCCAATCTGGCAAGTGTCATGTCAGCTTTGGAGGTTGAGGATTACAGCCTTCCCGGAACAATTGAGAAGACGCCCATAGGAGGAAAGCTTGTTATCAGTAAGTGGAAGGACAAGGACGGTCAGGAATTCATAAGTCTTGATCTGGTCTACCAGAAGACAGAGCAGCTTCAGCAGATGTCTCTTTTAACTGATGATAATCCGCCCGGAATCTACAGTCTGAAGCTCAAGGGATTAAATGCTGACGCCAATGGATTGTATAAGGCTAAGGAGGTAATGGAGCGCTTTGATAAGGCCATTGGAGCCTATGACAGCCTGGTTGAGGAATATGAGGCGGAAGGCGCTGCATAAATCAGTGTAAAATCAGGCTGAGTGTGTTACCATGGGAAAAACGGTGTTAGTAAAAGTATGGAGGATGGTATGAAGACAACGTATATTCTGGCAATTGGCAACAGCTTTTCCCGAGATGCAACAGCTTACCTTTACGATATCTGCAAGAGTATGGATATCCCTGTTCACGTGGTGAATCTGTATATAGGCGGCTGTGCTTTGGAACGCCACTGGAGCAATGTGGAGCGAGATGATCATGCATATCAGTATCAGGAAAACGGTGTTGAAACCGACAGATATGTCAGCATCTCAGAGATCCTTCACAGCAAGCCCTGGGACTATATCGTGACCCAGCAGTCCAGCCATGACAGCGGATGGCTTGATACCTACGAGCCTTTTACAGGGTTACTTTTCGATTATCTAAGGAAGGAAGTTCCCGGTGCGCAGATCTGTATGCAGCAGACCTGGGCCTACGAGATAGACAGCGACCACGGATGTTTCATCCGCTACAATCGCGACCAGCAGGAGATGTACAGAAGGTCCCGGGCCAATTACCACACCATCGTCGAGAAGTACAACATTCCCCTGATCCCCTGCGGAGATCTGATCCAGAATATCAGGAAGCATCCTGAGTTTGACGTAGCAAAGGGAGGCAGATCCATCTGCCGTGACGGCTTCCATATGCATTTTCTCTATGGCCGTTATGCCCTGGCAGCTCTTTGGGCAAAAGAGCTTTTGAAGGCACCCATAGGTGAATGTAGCTTCCAGCCAAAGTGCTGTGATACAGACGAAGAACTTGATACATCGCTTCTTGAAATCATCAGAGAAGAAGTATGTAACTGTAATTAATGAAAAGCTCCCGCTTGACTTTTTCAGGCGGGAGATATATTATGGTTAAAAAGATTGTACACAATCTAATTTACATAAAAATATTTATTCCTAAAAACAAAAAATCCCTTCAGTGGCTGATTCGTCCAGCGCTGAAGGGTCCCCTCTTATTGCTTTTTTATCTGATGATTCTCCACTAAAATCTGATCAGGTAATTAAGCATACTTCTTATGAAACTCTGATTCGATCAACTGCATCTCCGCGTAATTGTTGATTACGTCCTCATTTTCGAAGAGCATCTCCACTGGTGAATAGAGTAAAACATTGACATCCGGAAGGCTTTTTTGCGCCTTTTTGCTAAGGTGCTTCCCCTTGATCTTGTCCGCAAGGGATTCGTCTACCATCAAGTACAAATTGCCCATAACGGAAATCCACCTTCCAAGATATTTTTTGTTTTCATAAGAAATTGTTTCGTATGTAGTCATACCATATCCCCTCCTCATAAGAAATTGCAGGCAATGAACCCGGTCATTGCGAACCACGTGTTTCAATATAGCAAAATGTGACGAAACTGTGAAGATGGCAAACGGAAAAAAGGGTGAAAATAAAATAAAATTTCAATAAAGTCCATGTGGCAGGAAATAAAGTTTCGCGTATAATCAATATCTAGAGGAGATTAAAACTATGAAAATATATGTGGATTTTGATGATTGCATTTCCGAGACAGCCAGGTACTTCACTGCACTGGTGGCAGAGATGTTTGGAAGGAACGTGCCCTACGAAGAGATCACATGCTTTGATCTGGACAAGTCCTTTTCCCTGACAAAGGAGCAGTTTGAAGAGATGATGATAAAGGCCCATAAACCCGAAGCCCTTCTTTCCTATGAGGAGACTCCGGGAGCCAGGCAGACCATTAACAGCTGGATTGATGAAGGACATGAAGTGTACATTATAACCGGTCGTCCCTCCGGGGCTTATGAAGCTTCAAGAAAGTGGCTTGATGGACACGGCATGGAGCGAGTAAAGCTCTTTTGTCTGAACAAGTACGGCCATGACAGCTTCTACAGGAACCGTGAGTATGGTCTTGAGCTGGAAGATTATTACAAGATGCACTTTGACTATGCCATCGAGGATTCTCCCAAGGCATTCAGATTCTTTGAACACCTTCCGGAGCTTAAGGTTCTGGTGATTGACCGCCCCTGGAATCAGGACTGCGAATTTCCGGGCGATAATTACACCCGCGTATTTGACTGGAAGGCAATAAAAGAGATCGTTGCGAAAGGAAACAAAGCATGACACGTAGAGAGATAGCAAAGGCTAACTTTATGAAGGGATATAATTGCTCCCAGTCCATAGTGCTGGCCTTCGAGGATCTGCTTCCGATAGATGGAAAGGTCGCGTCAAAGATGGCATCCTCCTTTGGCGGAGGCATGGGAAGGCTCCGGGAAGTATGCGGTGCTGTTAGTGGCATGTTCATGGTGGCAGGTTTTCTGTATGGGTATGACGGTCCTGAGACCGGAGATGTCAAAGCCCGGCACTATGCAAGGATTCAGGAGCTTGCCCGAAGGTTTGAAGAGGAGCACGGATCTATAGTATGTCGCGAGATGCTGGGACTTAGTGTTCGCCACGATGTACCAACCCCTGAAGCCAGAACGAAGGAGTATTACCAGAAGCGCCCCTGTCCTGAGATAATCGGAGATGCAGCTGAGATTCTGGAACAGTACATCAAGGAAAACCCTGTGCCGGAGTATTTCGACATAACAGATGACGAGGGAACTCCCACGGGAGAAGTCGTAGAAAGGAGCGTTGCCCACGACAAGGGAATCCCTCACAGGACTGCCCACATCTGGGTGGTTAGAAGAAAGGGCGATAGCTACGAGGTTCTTCTTCAAAAGAGAAGTGCGGAAAAAGATTCTTTTCCCGGATTGTACGACACCTCCTCTGCAGGCCACATCCAGGCAGGGGATGAGCCACTTCAGTCTGCAAAGAGGGAGCTTTGTGAGGAGCTTGGGATAGCTGCAAAAGACGGCGATCTTTCTTTTGCCGGAAGGTTCCATATAAATTATGAGATGGAGTTCCACGGTAAGCCCTTCAGGGATAACGAGATTGCCTTTGTCTATGTCTACGATAAGCCCGTTGAGATAAAAGAGCTAAACCTCCAGAAAGAGGAAGTCGAAGAAGTGAAGTGGTTTGACATTGAAGAAGTCCGCGATGGCTGCAAGAAGCGCGATGCCAGCAAGGACAAAGGCGGGATATTCTGCGTTCCCATGGAAGGACTTGAGGTCCTGATGAAGTATCTGGGGATTGCATAAGGGGCTCTTATCATGGAAAAGAGATACAGACTCAGATTCTACGGTATGGTACAGGGAGTTGGGTTCAGGTACACAGCCTCCCACGCGGCCAACATGTACAGACTTACAGGATATGTGAAAAATGAATACGACGGCTCTGTGAC
>DFGW01000052.1 GCA_002372465.1 Butyrivibrio sp. UBA3740 | reverse complement strand
GTTCACGCTTTTGAGCGTCGGGAAGAGCAATACATCTCTGATTGTTGCACTATCTGTCAGCAGCATGCACAGTCTGTCGATACCGTATCCGATACCGCCGGTTGGTGCCATACCAACCTCCAGAGCGTTGAGGAAGTCCTCGTCGGTGTGCTCAGCCTCTTCGTCACCGGCTGCTGCGTTGGCATCCTGCATAGCGAAACGCTCACGCTGATCGATAGGATCGTTGAGCTCTGAGTAAGCGTTGCACATCTCCCAGGTATTGATGAAGAGCTCAAAACGCTCAACCTTCTCAGGATCAGATGGCTTCTTCTTGGTAAGAGGTGAGATAGCAAGAGGATGATCCATGATGAATGTAGGCTGGATCAGGTTCTTCTCGCAGAACTCCTCGAAGAAGAGGTTGATGATGTCGCCCTTGGTATGACGATCCTCGAACTCAATGTGGTGCTCCTTGGCAAGAGCCTTTGCTTCCTCATCTGACTTAACAGCGTCGAAGTCGATGCCTGCATACTTCCTGATGGCGTCGTTCATGGTGAGACGCTCGAAGGGCTTACCAAGGTCGATCTCATGATCACCGTACTTGATAAGTGTTGTACCGCATACCTTCTCAGCCAGGTAACGGAACATTGACTCAGTGAGCTCCATCATACCCTCATAATCTGTGTATGCCTGGTAGAGCTCCATAAGTGTGAACTCAGGATTGTGACGAGTATCAACACCCTCATTTCTAAATACACGACCGATCTCATAAACTCTCTCAAGACCGCCGACAATAAGTCTCTTCAGATAAAGCTCAAGGGAGATACGAAGCTTCCTCTCCTCATCAAGAGCGTTGTAATGTGTGATGAAAGGTCTTGCAGCTGCTCCGCCCGCGTTCTCAACGAGCATAGGTGTCTCAACTTCCATGAAATCTCTTGAAGCAAGGAAGTTACGGATCTCACGAAGGATTGCGCTCCTCTTCTTGAAGGTCTCCTTAACCTCATCGTTCATGATAAGGTCAACGTAACGCTGTCTGTATCTGATCTCTGTATCTGTAAGTCCATGGAACTTCTCAGGAAGTGGCATAAGAGACTTGGATAAAAGAGTAAGCTCCTTGACATGAACTGAAATCTCACCGGTCTTGGTTCTGAAAGCAAAGCCCTTAACGCCGATGATATCGCCGATGTCCATTTTCTTGAAATCAGCGTAAGCTTCGTCTCCGATATCATTTCTGGAAACATACAGCTGCATGCGTCCGTCTCTGTCTGAAAGACCTGCAAAAGAAGCCTTACCCATAACGCGCTTGCTCATCATACGGCCAGCAAGGGATACCACCTTATCTGCAGGAACCTCTGAAAGAGGAACCACAACTGCCTTGCCCTCTTCATCTACAGGTACTGTAAATTCCAGGGCCTCAAAGTTGTCCCTGACATCCTTGGTATGATGTGTCTGATCATATTTAACGATCTGGAAAGGATCTCTTCCTGCTGCCTGAAGCTCAGAAAGCTTATCTCTTCTTACCTGACGAAGACGCCCCACGTCCTCTGCCGGTGCATTCTGCTTGTTCTGCTGATTGTTGTCTGCCACGCTCATTTCCTCCATTTATCCTATAAGAGCCAGCGAATTCATAGTAAATCGCTGGCCCCCAATTTCTCTATATATCCTTGCGAGTATTAACCTTCTGATCTCTCGATTCCAAGAACCTTATACTTAAGGACACCAGCCTGTGTCTCAACTGTAACTGTCTGTCCCTTCTTGGCTCCGATAAGAGCCTTTCCTACAGGTGACTCGTTTGAGATCTTACCCTTAAGGCTGTTAGCCTCAGAAGAACCTACAATCTTGTATTCCATATCTTCGTTGAACTCAAGGTCACGGATCTTGACTTTACATCCGATGCTGATCTTGTTGGTATCAACGTCCTCTTCTACTACAACCTCAGCGTTCTTAAGGATCTTCTCAAGAGCTTCAATTCTTGCCTCGATGTCGCGCTGCTCGTCCTTGGCTGCATCGTACTCGGCGTTCTCTGAAAGGTCGCCCTGCTCTCTTGCTTCCTTGATCTTCTGAGCTACTTCCTGACGCTTATTAACCTTAAGATCATGAAGCTCATCCTCGTACTTCTTGAGGCCTTCATAGGTTAAGATATTCTTCTTCTCTTCCATAGTTTACTACCTACCCTTCATAAAAAAATCTATCTGAATATTGATAAAACTTCGTTTTAACTTTGCTATTATACAAATTATCAATAATCATGTCAACATAACTTTAGCACATGCTTTCTTGAGGGAATCCATGTCTGTCATCTGATTGATCTCATTGCGAAATTTCGCACTTCCCGGCATTCCAAAAGTATACCATGAAACGTGTTTACGCATCTCGCGAATACCGATGTACTCCCCCTTGTACTTCAGCTGCATGTCAGCGTGTCTGATGACCGTGTCATAAACTTCCTGCTTGTCAGGTCTTGGAGCTGCGCTCCCTGTTTCAAAAAAGCTTTTGATCTCACGAAAGATAAATGGATTACCCTGAGCTGCCCTGGCCACCATAACGCCGTCGCACCCGGTCTCGTCAAACATCCGCTTTGCGCTCTCACCGTCTACCACGTCGCCGTTTCCAATAACCGGAACCTTCACAGCTTCCTTCACCCTGCGAATGATACTCCAGTCCGCCTCACCCGAGTAGTACTGCTCTCTGGTCCTTCCGTGGACAGCTATGGCAGCTGCCCCTCCCTGCTGGGCTGCCAGGGCACATTCCACCGCATTGACACTGTCCTCATTGAAGCCCTTCCTTATCTTAACCGTCACCGGTCTGTCGGAAACATCGGTCAGCGCCTTCACTATCTTTTCAATAAGATCTGGGTTCTTCATAAGGGCCGAGCCCTCGCCGTTACTGACGATCTTGGGCACGGGACACCCCATGTTCACATCCAGGATGTCGTAGGGTCTGTCCTTTATCATCCCGACAGCTTCCTGCATTACAGCCGGCTCAGAGCCAAACAGCTGTAAGGAAACGGGATGTTCACTTTCATGTATCTCCAGGAGCATGTTGGTGTTGCGGTTCTTGTAGATGATAGCCTTTGCACTTATCATCTCCATGCACACCAGTCCTGCTCCCATCTCGCTGCACAAAACGCGAAAAGGCAGGTCTGAAACACCTGCCATGGGTCCGAGAATTATATTATTCGCCAGAGTCACGCTTCCAATTTGAAGCTTTCCGTATCCTGCCATTTTAGTCCTCTAAAATATCCCCCGGATTTTCGTGAAGCACGTAGATCCTGTAATACAGTCCCAGTGCTTCGAAGAGATCCTGGCGCTTTCTTCTGACCTCACTTACAAGGAGTCCTGCTGTAATCTCATCGTAGGTGATATCCTCCTCGTCAGCATTGGTTTCGATGGAAATGCTGCCATCCTCCTCAAAAACAATAGTGAAAATACCACCTGCCTCCTGTGTAAAGAGTACACTGATGATATTCAGTTCCTTCTTGATGCTCTCAGGAATCTGCTTGAACAGAGGGTTGAAGTAATACTTCTGCTCGTAGGCATTGGCTCCGCACAGAACAACTCTTTCCCCGGCAACTCCTTCAAATACACGGGCCTTGTTGGTCTTTTGCATCTCATCGATGTGGAGCTCTTCCTCTGTAGCTTCTTCCTCTTCTATATAATCGTCCTCAGGTATGATACCTTCAAACTCTCTTTTGTATTCTCTCTCAAAATCTTTAGCGCTCATATGCTTTACTCCGGATGATCCTGATCATCAAATTCATTCTTCTGTGGCTTATGTTTCCTGTTCTTCTCATAGAGGATCTGAAGTCCCTTAAGGGTGAGGATAGGATCGTAAATATCTATCTCCTCAGTCTCCTCAGAGATAAGCCTTCCAAGGCCACCTGTAGCCACAACCTTCATGTCAGGATAGCCTGATGCCCTTTTCATCTCGTTAATAATATACTTGGACTGTCCGATCTGTCCATAGATAAGTCCCGCCTGCATGCTGGAAATGGTCTCACGAGCCAGGATGCTCTCGGGCTTTTTGATCTCGATCTCCGGAAGCTTGGCTGTATCTTCCCAGAGTGCCTTTGCAGAGATCCTGATACCGGGTGAAACAACTCCCGCAAAGAACTCTCCCTTTTCATTAATAGGTACATAGGTGGTAGCTGTTCCATAATCCACAACCAGCACCGGTCCGCCGTAAAGCTCGAAAGCTGCCACTGCATCAACTATAAGGTCAGGGCCAACCTCCCTTGGATTATCAATGGTGACCTTGATTCCGGTCTTGATTCCGGGCCCCACAATATAAGGCTTCTTCTCGATATATTTTATGATGGCATTTACCAGCGCATGCATAACCTGAGGAACAACGCTGGCTATCATAACGCCTTCAATATCACTCTTGTCAATGCCATTCATATTCATCATGGTGAGCATCTGGATGCCGTACTCATCGGAAGTATGAGCAGTCTTGGACATCATTCGAAAAGAAGTCTTAAGCTCTTTTCCATCAAACACACCAAAGGTAATATTTGTATTTCCCACATCAATAACAAGGATCATTTTTCAGCCTCCGTTTTTGTATTATACGTATCCGTAAATTCCCCGGACAGATACTTCACCGGCCTTCACTTCGCGCTTCTCGCCTGTATCCAGCTTAACGATAAGAGCGCCGCTATCTGTGATTCCAAGACAAGTGCCCGTCTCTTCCACAGTATTCTCAGCACCGGATGTCATCTGCCCATTGATCTTAAGACCACCGGCATTCCCATGAAACTTCGTTTCCACAGCTTCCTTTGGTGCAACAACTGCTGCCTTCCTGGGGTCAAGGATCATGACCTTCCTGTCCCTGTTTACCAGCCGCGCCTCGTACCTGTCTTTTAACAGTGACATATCCCCGGTCTTTTCAAACTTCTCATAGTTTGCTTCAAAGCTTTCCATAACCCGCGCCACTAAAGCGTTTCTGTCTACGCGAATGCCTGTCTGGGTCAAAAGAGATCCTGCCACGCCCCGGATTTCTTCCGGAAAATCCACCATGTTGACATTAATACCAACACCGATCACAGCGTCGGCAATTCCGCCCTCTGGTTTAAGATGGAGCTCAGTTAAAATACCGCAGACCTTCCTGCCTGCGAGCACCACGTCGTTGGGCCACTTGATGCCACAATCAGCATCTGTTATCACCTGCTCAATCCCTTCGGCAACGGAAAGTCCCATAACAAGCGTGAGCATGGGAATCTGAACGATTCCGACACGGGGTCTCACCACAAGGCTCATGGCTATATTGGTGCCGGCGGGAGTCTCCCAGCCTCGGCCGTTGGAGCCTCGTCCGCTCTCCTGTTTGTCAGCTACCACGAGGGTTCCGTGTAGTGCCCCCGACAAGGCCAGCTCTCTGGCATCAGTGTTGGTGGATCCCGTCACATCCTTATATACAATGTTGCAGGCAGCCCACCTGGTGTGAAGCTGCCCGGCAATTAACTCACTACTAAGCATACCCTGTCAGTCTTTCTTCAGAGTAGCCAGCATCACTGCCTTAATGGTGTGCATACGGTTCTCTGCTTCCCGGAAAACAATCGATCTGTCTGACTCAAATACCTCGTCAGTAACTTCCATCTCATCAAGACCGTACTTGTTCTTGATATCTTTTCCGATTCCTGTGTTAAGGTCGTGAAAGGAAGGCAAACAGTGCATGAATACTGCCTTATCACCGGCATTCTTCATGACATCCATAGTTACACGGTAGGGCTCAAGGTCCTTTATCCTCTCCTCCCATACCTCGTCGGGTTCACCCATGGAAACCCAGATATCTGTAGAGATGACATCGGCACCCTTTGTGCCTGCGAAGACATCCTCGGTAAACTCAAGAGTTGCGCCTGTCTCTTTTGCTATCTCCTGGCAGGTATCTATAAGCTCCTGTGAAGGGAAATACTTCTTGTTGGAAACAGCAACAAAGTGCATGCCCATCTTGGCACACATAACCATCAGGGAATTACCTGTGTTGTATCTTGCATCACCAAGGTATGCCAGGCGGATACCCTTAAGATGTCCAAAGTGCTCTTTTATAGTCAAAAGATCTGCCAGCATCTGTGTGGGATGGAACTCGTTGGTAAGTCCGTTCCATACCGGAACCTTGCTGTGGCTTGCTATGTTCTCAACTATCTCCTGCTCAAAGCCTCTGTATTCAATGCCATCAAACATGCCGGCAAGAACACGGGCTGTATCTGCAATGCTCTCCTTTTTGCCGATCTGGGAATCTGTGGGATTAAGGTATGTAGATCCCATTCCAAGATCGTGAGCAGCAACCTCGAAGGCGCATCTGGTACGGGTGCTGGTCTTTTCAAATATCAGGGCAACGTTTTTACCCTTTAGCTCCTCATGAAGAATCCCCTTTTGCTTCTTGTCCTTAAGCTCGCCTGCCAGGTCAACCAGATAGGAAATCTCCTGGGGAGTAAAATCCAAGAGTTTTAGAAAATCACGTCCATACAAATTCATACAATGCACCTCCTCAACAAACAATATGATCGAGTAGAAATCTACTCCTTAGCGATATAAAAAGGGATCGCACATTCCGTGCAATCCCCTTCATTCTATCACATATGAGTTTTTTAGTGCACCCCCAAGTGGGGCCATTAGCTCTTTTTACCAGAAAACGTGTGCTCCGATAACGATTCCTTCACGTCCGTTGGCTCTTCTGAAGTGGAGAGCAGATCCAACTGTTGTCTCACCGTTTATGGCTGCCTGTGCTGCCTGAATGTTGGTATCGCTGATCCTTCCACTGTTGTAGACATTGGCAACTGTACCGTTAAGTGCCGGTGTAAACTGACCTGACGCATAGATTACACCGTAGATGCTGTTAGGATAAGCACCACTCTTAACTCTGTTAAGAACAACCGCTCCGACTGCCACTCTTCCCTCATAAGGCTGATTACCTGCCTCACACTGGATAAGAGCTGCCAGAAGCTTAACCTCATCCGCATCTGCAGAAACTGCTCCGCGGTTCTTGGTAAGTGATGCCTTCTTCTCAGCTTCCTCACGGATCTTGATGGCTGCTATTGTCTCACCCTGGTCGATCTTGAAGGTAGTTGTAACGTAGTCTGACTGAACATATCCTGTCTCATCGTTGAAGTCAACGCTGACCCATCCGTCGCCCTTGTCCTCGATAAGATCCACGAAGGTATTCTCTGTAAGAACTCCAAGGACTTCTGCGTCTGATGAAGCCTCTGCTCTTACGTTAAGTGCACTGTCGTTACTGGTGACGATCTGTTTTCCAACGTCCTGAGCCAGAGCCTCGGCCTCCTCATCAAAAAGAAGGTACTCATCCTTGGCCCATCCGATCAGGTCTCCTGACTGGAGTTTGGTCCAACCGTCTTTCCTGTCTAATATCTTTCCGCCGCAGTCCTTGTAAAGTACTCCGACCTTAATGCTGTCTTCATTGGGTTCTTCCCTGACGTTCATCGCTGAGCTGACATTGGCCATGACCAGCGTTGACTCCTCTTTCTCTGAACTGCTCTCGGCAGTGGAAGCCTCAGAAGAGCTCTCTGCGCTCTCGGCAACCTTTACTTCCAAAGCGTCCGTGTCCAGACCAAGTGGAGAAATGGGACTGATAATATTTGTGATTCCTGTAGCAAGATCTAAATAGCTTGCAGCGCTTCTTGCCTCTACTGTTATATCCCGGCCCATGAAGACTAAAAGTGCAAGTGCAAATGCTGCCACCTGCTTAAGTAAGCCGGAAGATAACCTTGATGCATTGTTCATACCTGTGCTATCCTCTTAGATTTTAAATGTTACAAGTTTGTTGCAACTTATTAAGTAAAAAGCAAATCCGAAGGGTATATTAGCAAAGATATGAAAATTTGTCAAATTTTTATAAATATTTCAAAAACCAGAAGCCAGATTTTTAGAGACTTCTACTCTTATCAATGCACGCAGTTACAGCATCCATCACGGCTGCGCGGAAACCTTTTTCCTCAAGTACCTTCACTGCTTCAATTGTAGTCCCTGCAGGTGAGCAAACCATGTCTTTTAGCTCTCCCGGGTGCTTGCCTGTCTCCAAAACCATCTTGGCTGCCCCAAGTACAGACTGTGCTGCAAACTCATAGGCCTGCTTACGAGGCATGCCTCCTGCCACAGCAGCGTCCGCCATTGCTTCTATGAATAAAAAGACATATGCCGGTGATGATCCGCTTACGCCTACCACCACGTCCATAAGGGATTCAGGCACTGTATAGGCCTTCCCAAAGCTCTCCAGAAGTTCGATCACAAAGTGGAAATCATCATCTGAAACCAGGTCATTTCTGCATACTGCTGAGCATCCCTCTCCCACAAGAGCAGGAGTGTTAGGCATTACCCTGATGAGCTTTACAGGCTTTTCAAACTCATTGGCAATCCAGCTGATGGTCTTGCCTGCAGCAATGCTGACAACCAGCTTGCTGTCATCAACGCAGTCCATGATATCCGCAATTACAACCTTCAGAAACTGGGGCTTTACAGCAAGGACGATGATATCCGCTTCCTTTGCCACAGCCTCGTTGGAGCTTCTGGTCTGAATGCCGAACTTGTCTGCTGCCTTCCGGCAGGTCTCCTCAGTTCTGGCTGTTCCGATGATCTCATTGGGTCCCATAAGGCCCTTTTGAAGAATTCCTCCGATCATGGCCTTAGCCATGTTTCCCAGTCCGATAAATCCAATAGTCATTTCATTCCCCCCCTTCTTTGTCTTGAAGCCTCAAATGTAAGAATTGCTGATGAAGTGGCTGCGTTCATGGACTCCACCTCTCCCTTCATAGGGATCAGCACGTAGGTCTCTGCTGCGTCAGCCGTCTCCATAGTCAGACCCTTGCCCTCATTGCCTATAAGGAAGGCTGTGGGCTTAGTATAGTCGAACTCGTCATAGTTCTTTTCCCCTTTAAGGTGCGCTGCATAGGTATGTATGCCCTTCTCCTTCAGCTCTTTTACAATATCGGGAACACTTTCTACATATATAAATGGCATCCTGAAAATGGAGCCCATTGTTGACCTGATTACCTTGGGGTTGTAGATGTCAGCACAGCCCTTGCCCATTATAACTCCGGTCACTCCTGCGCCTTCGCCGCTTCTGAGCATGGTACCAAGGTTTCCCGGATCCTGAATGTTCTCAAGCACCAGCAAAAGAGGTGTCGCCAGTTCTGCACTATCCTGGTTGTAGCCCTCAAGTACTTCCTCCATGGAGTACTCGTACTGCCTGATGACTGCCAGAACACCCTGGGGAGTCTGAGTGTCGCTCATCTTCTTCATGACTTCCTCGGAAACAGTCTCAGCTCCGTATCTCCAAAGAATCTCCTTGTCATCTTCGCTGGCACTGTCAACAAATCTCTCTGTGACAAATACTTCGTCAACCTGAAGCACCGGGGCTTCCCTTAGCATTTTCATTCCTTCTATTACAAAGACCTTCTCCTCGCGGCGGGCTTTGCTCTTTTCCACAAAGCTCACAACCCTGCGAACGCGGTCATTACTGGTACTGGTGATCATATTACTTCTTTCCCTTTTGATTTTTTTGAGTAGAAATAGTATAGCACAAAAAAGGGACTGGCAAAACCAGCCCCCGATTCCACTAAGAATATTATTATCAGTTCTTTACAACGAGCTTTCCGCCACGCTTTGATACTACGTCGAAGATAACTGCTGCAAGAAGAACGACACCCTTTACAACCTTCTGCATGTTGGCATCTACGCCCATAAGTGACATACCAAGGTTGATAACACCCATAAGAACCGCACCGACAATAACCCCGGGAACAGTACCGATTCCACCGTAAGCTGATGCTCCACCGATGAAGCAGGAACCGATAGCGTCCATCTCATAGTTCTGACCATATGTTGGCTGAGCTGATGTAAGTCTTGCGATTGTGATCATTCCTGCAAGTGCTGCAAGGAAGCCCATGTTGGTGTAAGCAAGGAAGTAAACCTTGTTTGTATCGATACCTGAAAGCTTCGTAGCCTTCTCGTTACCACCTACTGCGTAGAAGTAACGTCCAACTGTTGTGTTGGATGTGATGTATCCATAGATAAGTACTACGATGAGAACCCAGATAAGAACTGAAGGAATACCCTTGTGCTGAGCAAGTCTGTAAGCGAATGCTACAAGTACTGCTGCCAGAACTGCTGTCTTTACAGTGAATGTAACAACGTTCTCAAGCTCATAGCCGGAGTTCTTTTTCTTGATACGTCCTGAAACCTGAAGGATAACATAGATTGATGCTCCGATGATTCCGGCAAAGAGACATGTAAGGTTAAGTGAAGCTCCGCCGAAGAAATCAGGGATGTAGCAGTTAGCACCACCACCGAACAGGTCTACAAAACTTGTCTTATCCTTGATTGAAACTGTAAGTCCGTTAAGTACTACGTTTGAAAGTCCTCTGAAAACAAGCATTCCTGCCAGTGTTACGATGAAAGGAGGAATACGTACAAAGGCGATCCAGAAGCCCTGGAATGCACCGATTGCTGTTCCGATAGCGATCATGATGATGATTGAAAGCCATACAGGAACGCCAACGTTCATCATAAGGGTTGCACCAACGGCACCTACGAAACATACTACAGAACCTACTGACAGGTCGATGTTACCACCGGTTAAGATACACAGCAGCATACCTGTTGCAAGAACGAATACGTATGCGTTCTGTGAAATAAGGTTACTAACATTCATGGGAAGCAGGATTGCTCCGCCTGTCATAAATGAAAAGAAAGCTAATACTATTACAAGAACGAACACCATCGTGTTCTTTTTCAAAAATCCTAAAACTTGATCTTTATTCATGATTCTCCTCCTCGTTTCCAGATGACTGTAAGATATAAGTCATAATTTTTTCCTGGGTTGCATCCTTTGCATCAAGCTCCCCGACCATTTTTCCTTCGTTCATAACATAGATTCTGTCGCACATACCAAGGATTTCAGGAAGCTCTGAAGAAATCATGATGACTGATTTACCTTCAGCTACCAGCTGGTTGATAATGCAGTAGATCTCGTACTTGGCACCAACGTCGATACCTCTTGTAGGCTCGTCCAGGATAAGGATCTCAGGATCTGCAAACATCCATTTTGCCAAAAGAACTTTCTGCTGATTTCCACCACTAAGGTTTCCAACGTTCTGTTCAACTGTAGGACATTTTGTCTTAAGCTTTTCCTTATA
>DFGW01000034.1 GCA_002372465.1 Butyrivibrio sp. UBA3740 | reverse complement strand
CATCTTCAACTGCTTTATCTGCATCTGCCTTTGCTTTTTTTGCTTCCTCTAATGCCTTCTGTGCATCTTCAATTGCCTTCTGGGCATCCTTAACGGCCTTATCCGCATCCTGGACAGCCTTATCAGCATCTTTCTTAGCCTTGTCTGCTTCCTCAAATGCCTTAGCTGCTTCTGACTGAGCCTTCTTAGCTTCCTCAAGAGCCTTGGCTGCCTCTTCTGCTGCCTTTGTCTTTGCTGTTACATCAGCTGCTGCAGCTTCCAGTGCCTTCTTAGCGTTTTCTTCGTCCTTCTTTGCTTTCTCAAGCTCGCTGTCAGCGGTTTTCGTCTTATTCTCAGCGTCTGTTACAGCCTTATCAGCTTTATTCTTTTCTTCATTGGCCTTCTTAAGGTCATCCTCAGCCTTCTTTACAGCCTTATTTGCTTCATCAAGTTCTTTGTCAGCATCCTTCTTTGCCTTGTCTGCTTCGTTGAACTTCTTGTTTGCCTCTTCAAGAGCCTTTCTAGCTTCATCAGCCTCTTTTGACTTCTCGCCGAAGTTCTTAATTGCATCTTCCAGAGCCTTATTTGCATTTTCGAGATCTGTCTTTGCATTATTCTCAGCTTTTACAGCATCATCATAAGCCTTCTGCTTGTTCTTCTGATCCTGATCTGCTCTGTTATAGTCATCCTGAGCCTTCTTTGCTGCTTCATCAGCATCTTTCTTAGCTGCCTCTGCCTCTTTAACTGCTCCTTCAGCATCCTTTAGAGCCTGCTCTTTCTCAGATGCATCCTTCTGTGCTCCCTTAAGCTGCTCCTGAAGCTCTGTAAGCTTGCCCTCATCCTCTTTTGCTGCTTCTTTAGCATTTTCAAGGGCTTCGTCCTTATTCTTCTTGTTCTCTTCTGCTTTCTGGAGATCTTCCTTAGCCTTTTTCTCTTCTTCCTTAGCTGTCTTGTCAGCCTCTTTGGCCTGCTTTAACTTCTCAGCAGCTGCCTTAGCCTGAGCTTCTGCCTCATCAAGAGCTGCCTTTGTGCTCTTAAGAGCCTCATCAACATCACCGTCGAAAACTATATTTCCATCTTCATTTTCACCAAGTCCGTATGCAACGATAATATCATCAAGCTTCTTCTGAGCTTCATCAACTGCTGCCATTGCCTTCTCATATGCATCTTCTGCATCATCAAGAAGGTTCTTAGCTGCCTTTGCATCAGCCTCTGCATTAGCTACAGCCTTGTTAGCTGTCTCAACCTCTGCCTGAGCTGTCTTAACATCCTCATTTGCTCTGTCCACGAGATCCTGAGAAGCTGCCTTTGCTTCATCTGCTGCCTTCTGAGATGAATATGTTGCATCTGCTGCTGCCTCAACCCCATCAGCTGCCTGACCGGCATCTACTGCTGCCTCTGCTGCCTTCTCTGCTGCCTTTCCGGCATCTGAAGCTTCTGCTGCTGCTGCGTTCTCGTAAATCTCAGCGTTTGCCTGCGCACCTTCACCGGTTGCTTCGTTGTACTCATTTGCTGCAGCCTCTGCTGCGGAATTGAGTTCATCAAGTTGTTCAACATTCTTACCAATATTAAAAATATCTTCATCAGCAACCTGAAGATTTTTATCTATAGAAGAAACTGTATCTGAAGCACTATCAGTTGCTGCGTCTGTCTGAGGATCCATTGCATTTTCAACAGCCTCATGAGCTTCCTCGATGTCTTCTGATATATCTGCATTCAATGTTTCTTCAGAGCTTTCTGAAATCATCTCAGATCCTTCTGATTTAGGCTCTGCAGGTGCTTCTGCCTCTTCAGCAAGAGCAGTTATAGGCTGAAGTGCCATGCTTGCTGAAAGTCCAATTGCCAGTGCCTTAATGATGTTCTTATCCAGTGTGTTTCTCTTCATAAACGTATCTCCCTCTCTTTTTATAATCAAACTCAATAATCAAACTGGTTGTTTCTGATCTATGAGCTCATTCTATAGAGGGGATAATCATACGTGTAATCATAAAGAGCAGAATTTTTGTCATTTAACAGTCAATTCATGACCATTTTATTGACAGTTTATAATTCTAAACAAAAGTACATAAAAAAGCCATGTCCTTTATAATTTGGACATGACTTTTATAGTTTGCTTACACAATATATAGTAGATTACTTAAGATCATACTCAAGTCTTACTGTTATAGAAGCCGTTTTATATCTTGAGGAAGTATCAAAAGCTCCATCATAGGAATAACTTCCGGTGCCTGAGTTCTTGGCTGTTATCTGGAATACACCAAGACTGGAGTTACGAAGCTTCCCAAGCTTTGCATCAGAATTCTTAGCCATGATGTCAATTCTCTCTTTAGCATTCTGTGTTGCGCTTTCAATAAGTCCAAGCTTGAGCTCATCAAGGCCTGTATAGTAATACTCAGGTGCTTCCGAGGTAAATTCAACTCCTGTTTCCAGAAGCGTTGAGATATCTCTGGATATAATCTCTACCTTATCTATATCACTGGAGGTAACTACTACGCTCTGTTCGAGGCTGTAACCATCCTGTTCTCTTCCTATATAATTGCCGTTATCATCATAGATATCTTTGTAGGTCTTGTAGATATCTACCGAATTAAATACTATCTCATCCTCTGTGATTCCGTTGTTCATCAGGTACTTCTTGACCTGGGCAGAATCATTCTTGATCTTGTCATAAGCTGACTTTGATGTGTAGTCAGTAGCGGAAAAAGATCCTCTCCATATGATAACATCAGACTCAAAGTCAACATTGGCTCCGCCTGTAGCGGAAATTGTATGAACACTCTCAGATCTGAAGTGAGAAAGACCAAAAGCGATGGCCGCACAGCTCGCCATAATGCAAAGCCCGATTATCAGTGCATTCAGCCAGCTCCTGTTTTTCCCTGTTTCCATACTGTCTCCTCCCGATTCTCCATAGGATTTACCGCATCGTCCATTAGCTTTAACAGTTCAAGGGCGCTTCGGAATTTTTCTCTCTTTTCCTCATCAGCCCATACAACCTCTCCCTGCCAGGACTCATTGTTGCAGTGTTCTATCTTAACTATGAAGGTCCCCTTGTGCAACTGTGTATTTCCGGCGCTATTCTTCATACAAATCCCCTTTTATAGTAATCTTCTTAAACGTTTACTATTGTACTATTTCTGTATCATATTATTCATCATATTACAGCAGTTTTTTGAAAATACACACTTTTTTCACAATTTAAAGGGGGAGATGCCAAAAGACTACCTTCGGCATCTCCCTCTAACAATTATCATACAGCCTTAATAGCCTTCTTGGGACACTTTGTTACGCAGGTTCCGCAATGTGTACATTTTGACTGATCAATCACTGCCACATTGTTTTCTACAGTAATTGCACCTGATGGACAGTTCTTTTCACAGATGTGACATGCAATACATCCAACTGTGCAGTACTGGTTTACATCCTTACCCATGTCCTGTGACTTACAGGAAACAACCTGAGTCGCATCATATGGAATAAGGTCGATGAGGTGGTGAGGACAGATCTCAATACATTTACCGCAGGCCTTACATGCCTCCTTGTCCACTACTGCCACACCGTTTACTACATGAATGGCATCAAACTGACATACTGCCACGCAGCTTCCGCCGCCAAGACATCCGAAGGGGCAGGTCTTCGATCCGCCGCCCGGAAGCTGAGTCTGGAGCCTGCAATCAGGCGCTCCGTTGTACTCATACTTACTCTTGGCCTTTTCGCAGTCGCCCTGACAGTGAACATATGCCACCATCCTTGTGGTATCACCGGCTTCAACGCCCATGATTCCTGAGATGATCTCTGCCACCGGCGCTCCTCCTACAGGGCACTGGTTAACGGCAGCTTCACCCTTTGCTATGGCTGCTGCGCATCCGCTGCATCCCGGGAATCCACAGCCACCGCAGTTATTGCCGGGAAGAGCTTCTAAAATAGCTGCTTCCTTTTCATCTACATCAACATGGAGTTTCAGGTCTGCAACGCCAAGGATCAGTCCGATTACGATACCGGCGCCTGCAACCACACATGTTGCGATTATAATTCCAGTTATCATAAGATTATCTCCTTATTATTAGGTGCCGATTATTTCAGAGCTGAGAAGCCTGTGAATGCAATTGCCATAAGGCCTGATGTTAAAAGAACTAATGGCATCCCTTTAAAGGGTGCAGGTATGTCATTGTACTCCATCTTTTCACGGAGGCCAGCCAGAATAACGATGGCAATTGTAAATCCTACTGCAGTTGCAAATCCGCAAACCACACTCTGAAGAATTGAGTATCCGTCAGTTACGTTGTTGAGCGCTACACCAAGAACTGCGCAGTTGGTAGTGATCAGGGGAAGGTAAACACCCAGTGCCTGATACAGTGAAACTACGTATTTCTTAAGGATCATCTCAACAAACTGAACCAGCATCGCGATAACAAGGATAAATACGATGGTCTTAAGATAAGAGATATCCAGAGGATCAAGGATAAACTTATAAATTATGCTGCAGACCAGTGAAGCCATTGTGATGACAAAAACACAGGCTGCGCCCATTCCGAGAGCTGTGTCGGTTTTCTTGGAAACGCCAAGGAAGGGACAAAGTCCAAGGAACTGGCTAAGTACTACGTTGTTGATAAGTGAAGCGCTGAGCATGAGCGCTATAAGGCTTAATATCTGTTCTCCCATCAGTCCTTAGCCTCCTTTCCTGCTTCTTTTTCTTCAATGATCTTGTCGGCTGCTGCCTCTTCTGCAGATGAGCAGCATCCCTGACCGAACTTGGATGTGTCTTTTCCCTTATTTGCCATATTCATCTTGATCTTGTTCATAATGGCGATGAGGAATGCCAGTACGAAGAAAGCTCCTGCCTGCTGGATGAAAATCGAAATTGGCTGATATCCTGAAAGAAAAGCTCCTACCGCTCCGGGAACTACTGTACCCTCGCCAAGGATCTGAACATCAAAAGCTGTTCCGCCGCCGATGAACTCTCTTACGAGTCCGATGCAGGTAATAGCACAGGTAAACCCGATTCCCATACCTATACCATCAAAGAATGCAGGTACAATGCCGTTCTTGCTGGCATAGGCCTCGGCTCTTCCGAAGATGATACAGTTAACAACGATAAGGGGAATGTAAACACCCAGGGCGTTGTTAAGGGATGGAAGGTAAGCTTTCATAAGAAGCTCTACCAAAGTTACGAAGGAAGCTATTACAACGATGAAGGAAGGAATTCTTACTGTTGGAGGAATCACCTTTCTCAGGGCTGAAATAACAGCATTACTAAGTGCAAGAACAAAGGTTGTTGCCAGGCCCATTCCAAGTCCGTTGATGGCTGATGAAGTAACAGCCAGTGTAGGACACATACCTATCATAAGTACAAGGGTAGGGTTCTCAGCAATGAGACCGTTCATAAATCTCTCGGCAGGAGTGTTGGCCTTAAGACCCAAAGCGCCTTTTTTTGCTTCCATACTCATCACTGACCTCCTTTCAATACGTTTTCAAAATAAGATACAGCTCCGTTCACACCGTTTGTTACAGCCTTTGATGTGATAGTTGCACCGGAGATGGCCTCAATCTGGGTTGCAGGATCTGTGACCTGTCCGCTCTTTGCAACACTGTAGATGGCAGCTGCCTTATCCACGAACTGTGGAGAGATCACCTTCTCGGCGTTCATTCCAAGTCCGGGAGTCTCAGCGATCTTGATAATTGAGATTCCGTTGATATTTCCTTCATTGGTTATACCAACTGTGTAGGTTATGAAATCACCATAACCCTTTGACTTAACCTGGATAACATATCCAAGGCCGGCTCCGGAAGCATCCTTAGCCTCTTTTACGCTCTCGATGGAAACTCCGGTGTACTCTGAAGCAACGGCCGCAGCTGCTCCATCGTCCAAAGCAACATCATCGAAGGTTGAAGCTGCAGCAAATACCGACTGATTAGCCTTATCCTGCGCAAGCTTGTCCTGATAAGCTATAGGCTCTTTTGTCACCTGATAAACAAGTCCCAGGAGAACACCTGCAACTAAGGTGATAGCAAAAAGGATAAGAGCATTCTTGATCATAGACTTTGTATCGTTCATGCTTTCTTCGCCTCCTTCTTTGCTATTTTCTTAATACCGAAGGCTCTTGGTATTGTGAATTTCTCAATAAGAGGTACCAGCAGGTTGGAGATGATGATAGCGAAGGATACTCCCTCTGCATTGGCACCGAATATACGGAAGATTCCTGTTAAAAGACCTAAGATCACACCATAAATGAATCTGCCCTTTGGAGTGATGGGACATGTTACGTAGTCAGTTGCCATGAAGAAGGCACCAAGCATAAGTCCGCCACCTGCAAGGTGTGCAGACAGATAATAGAAGTTAAATCCATATCCGCCAAAGAGAAGAACAAATAATGAGAAGGTGATGATATATGTAAATGGAATAACATAATCAATAACACCTACAGCAAACAGGATCATTGCACCGATCACGATGCACAGCATTGATGTCTCACCGATGGTACCGGCTGTATTACCGATAATCATGTCCATAACCCTTGGCTCTACGCCGTTTTTAAGGTTCTGAAGAGGTGTTGCACCTGTATATGTATCTGTAATGAAGTTGGTCATGATGGCAGGGAAAGATATAACAAGGAAGCATCTTCCGCCCAGAGCAGGATTCATGAAGTTCTGTCCAAGGCCTCCAAAGATCTGCTTGACCATGATAATAGCAAAGATACCACCAAGAACCGGGATCCACCACGGCACTGTTGATGGCAGGTTAAGTCCCAGCAAAAGACCTGTTACCACCGCGGAAAAATCTCCAATGGTGATGGGCTTTTTCAGGGCCTTTTCGTAAAGAAATTCTGTAAGCACACAGCTTGCTACAGACAATAAAACTATAATAAGTGCATTCAGTCCAAAGTTGTAAATACCAAAGCCTGTTGTAGGCAGAAGCGCGATAACAACCCACATCATGATATTGGATGTGGTGGTCTTACTTCTAACATGCGGATTGGATGACACTCTTCTTAAATCACTCATTCAAATGTCCCCCTTACTTCTTTCTCTTGGCGAGCTGTATCTTTCTCATACCCTTGATCAGCTGTGTAAGCTGACGTCTGGCAGGGCAGATAAAGCTGCAGCATCCGCATTCACAGCATTCCATACCATACATACTAAGGAATGCCTTCTCGTCATTGTGTTCTACCGCATCCGCAAGGTTCTTAGGTATCAGTCTCTCAGGGCATACCTCTACGCAGCGTGCACAGTTAATGCAGGCTGAAGGCTCCATTGCCGATACCTCATCCTTTGATAGACATGTAAGAGCCGACGCAGTCTTGGTGGTGGGAACATCCAGATCAAATACGGCAAAGCCCATCATAGGACCACCTGAAATGATCTTGGCAGGTTCGCACTTAAGACCTGCATCATCTAAAAGCTCACGGTAATTAGTACCGATCCTTACCTTGTAGTTGCGAGGCTCGTTAACTGCTTCTCCTGTGATGGTAACGATCCTCTCCATGAGAGGACGACCCTCCTTGACTGCTCTGCAGACAGCACAAAGTGTATCAACGTTATCAACGATGCATCCAACGTCAGCAGGAAGCATTGATGAGTTGATCTCTCTGCCTGTGCAGGCATAGATAAGCATACGCTCAGCACCCTCAGGGTATTTGGTCTTAACTACCTTGACACTGATCTTATCTTCATCTTTAGTTAATTCTTTGAATTTGGCGATCGCATCGGGTTTGTTGTCCTCGATTGCAAGAATACCTCTTGCGTTAGGAAAGATGCTAACAGCGATCTTAAGACCTTCCAGTAAGAGCTCCGGCTCCTCGATCATCCTTCTGTAATCAGAAGTAAGATACGGCTCACACTCTGAACAGTTTGCGATGACATAATCGATCTTGTCAGGCTCTTTGGGAGAGAATTTGACTGCAGTAGGAAATCCTGCTCCTCCCATACCAACAACTCCCGCAAGGCGTACTGCATCAATCTTGTCCTGTGCAGTCATCTCCTCGTAGGGCTTTGCAGGTTTGAATTCTACTTCTTCATACTTCTCATCGTTCTCCACGATGATGCTGTCGCACATCGCGCCGGTTGCAAGGCGTCTCTTCTCGATAGCCTTGACGGTTCCGGAAACAGTTGCATAGATCGGAGCTGAAACGAATCCGCCAGCCTCAGCGATCATCTGTCCGGTAAGTACATGGTCACCAACTGCAACGATTGGTTTCGCAGGTGCGCCAATATGCTGGGACACAGGATAAACCAATTCCCCCTTTGGCAGCACTGTCTTGATGGGCTTGTCCTTGGAAAGCTCTTTGCCTTCATAAGGGTGAATTCCGCCCGTAAAAGTACCTCTTGCCATTTCTCCTGCCCTTCCTACTTTTTTTCATGAATTTTGGCAATGTGGGGATTAATTTATCCCCACATTACCTACTTTTTTTCACCTATTTATTATACTCGCTTTTGTATAAAAATGGATGACTAAAATCAAAAATGATCTCCCCTGTCAATGATCATTTCTTTTTACTCTTTTTGTCCTTTTTCTTATCCCCGGATTCTCCCTGATACTTGGCAGTATTTATTCAGATTTATTCATCAGACCCGTTCTGTCACAGGTCCATCACATGAGCCACCACGTGGCAAGCATAAAGACTCATGGCGAAGCGGCTCTTTTTCATATTCTCGTTAAGATCAAAGAAAAAGCTCTTGTCGGTATAATCTCTTTTAAAGAAGGGTGCAAAGACAAGATCCCATTCCATAAGATACTGCCCTTCCTTTTTGGTGTAGCAGTTCTCGGGCTTTGCCTTTTCCCTGAAGTCCTTGTCAACGAAGGTGGCAAGGGATTTGTGTATAGCCATATCCTCCTGTGGAAGATAATAGTAGTCCTTATAATTTGAATAAAAGTATTTGAGCTCAGTCTCGTAGAGCGGGACTTTCAGTATGGCTTCCCGACCCTTTGCCTTGAAAAAGCATCCGTTCTCGTTGCCGGTAACAGAGGAAGGTAGCTCTAAAGGAAGAGCCAGCTTCATATATACTTCCGATTTTTCTTTTCCGTCGTAGTCCTTGTAACGGTTGGCCTGGACCTTGACAGCTCGGAGCGGAAGGGTAAGAGGTCCGGTCAGAGCATCATCTTCTGAGCCGTTTAAGTCTTTAGCAGTAGGCATATATCTTGCTTCGTCTATTTCCTCATCTGTGCGCACCGAAATCTTTGGAAGATTCCTGAACAAAGAGAAGAACTCCTCATAGTTAAGGACTGGAAGGAGCTTAAGCATACCCTTCACATCCTCGAAATTGTGAAGAAGAAGGAGACGCTGCAGCTCGTCGTCCTTTGACTCCTCATAGTCCTTATAGACCGCTATAAGCTTTCCTCCGTCGTACTTATCTTCCCTGTCTATTCCAAGGAAAAGCTCGATGGTCTTTTGCTTGCAGTCAGGAAGTCCCAGGGCAGTCTTATAGCCCTTTACATGTTTATAAAGATCAAAGGATTCCATTTTCTCAAAGGGATCCGAAAGCTTGTATTCCTCATATTTGTGCTGAAGAAATGGAATATCAAATCTGTCACCGTTGAAGTGAACCAGCTTCGAAAAGCTTCTGGAAAAATCTGAGAATGCCGATAAAACCTCTTCCTCCTGGGCAGTGCTTTGGGCAAAGAACTGACTTACCATCCACTTTCCATCTTTATAAAAGCCAGCTCCGATAAGATAGAGCTCTGAATTTCTCGGAGAAAGCCCCGTAGTCTCAATATCGATAAACAGAATGTCTTCCATCCTGCAATGAAGCTCCTTTATCAAAAGAGCTAATGCCTCCCCATTAATGCTTTCCGAAGTAGTAATTGCCTCTGTTGTCCTGATCATTGTTGTCTCCCTTTCCGAAATCACCTACCTCCCTTATTTTACCATAATAATGCATGATTTATTCGCAATACTGCGCATACTTAGTTGCACACATAAAAAGAGACGCAAGGAAAACTCACGTCTCTTTGATCAGCGTTATTACCGATAGGAATCCGGGCCTTATGCCTCGGGTTTTTCGTAGTAGAAGGAATTCTTTCTGACAAAACCGATGTCCTTGTAGTTGACGATCTGCTCTGTACTTCCGATAAAGAGAATTCCACCGGGCTTAAGGTTTGCAAAGTACTTTCTGAAAATGTCGTCCTTAGCTTCCTCTGTGAAGTAGATAAGAACGTTTCTGCAAACGATAAGGTGGCAGTCCTTTGGATATGGATCCCTGAGAAGATCAGCCTGCTTGAAGGTAACCCTTGAAGTGATCTCACTGGAAACCTTCATTCTGCCGTCTTCTGTCTCAGTGAAGTATTTCTTCTTAAACTCATCAGGTACGCCTGCAACTTCCTTCTTGTCGTAGATGGCAGCCTTAGCCTTTGCCAAAACTACGGCGTCAAGGTCAGTGGCGTACACATTGATCTGATTGAGCGGAATGTGCTTGGAGAGCATCATTACGATGGTGTAAGGCTCATCGCCAGTTGAGCAGGCAGCGCTCCAGATCTTAAGGTTTTTACCGAACTTACCCATAAGCTCAGGAACCATCTCCTTATCCATGAGCTCCCACTGCTCTTTGTTTCTGAAGAACTCGGATACGTTGATGGTAAGATATGTTACGAAGGAATCCAAAGCTTCACGGTCCTTTTTGATAAGGTCCAGAAATCCGTCATAGCCCTTGACATCATACTTGCCGATCAGAGTATCGATACGTCTCTTCATCTGCTTTTCTTTATAAGCATTAAGATCGATCTTGGTAAGATCATAAACACCTTTTTTAAACCACTCATAATCTACAGCCATTACGCACAATTCCTCCTGTTTTATTGAATTAGTCGTGGGCACAATGCCACACAAATAATTTTATCTTAGATGGAATTGTATGTAAAATAAATTATTTATAAATAAATTTTCGTACAAAAAGGCCGGTGAACAATATGTTCACCGGCCATATAATCTTAAATAATTATCAAGCCTCTGGTGTCTCTTCAGCCTGCTCAGCGATAACCTTGTCGATATCAACTGATACTACATCGCCCTCTTCCTCAGCAGGAGCTTCTTCCTTCTCAGGAACAAACATAGCCTTGATTGAAAGGCTGATCTTCTTGTCTGCCTCGTTGAAATCAACGATCTTAGCTTCTACTTCCTGACCTACCTTAAGTACATCAGCGGGCTTCTCAACGTGCTCTTTAGCAATCTGAGAAACATGGAGAAGTGCATCGATTCCGGGCTCAAGCTCTACGAAAGCACCAAAGTCTGTCATTCTGGCAACTTTACCCTTTACTACATTTCCAACTGCATACTTCTCAGTAGCATCCTTCCAAGGGTTCTCGTCGTCGAACTTTCTTGAAAGAGCGATCTTGCTTCCGTCGATGGACTTAACAAGAACCTTAACTGTATCGCCAATCTTGAAGACCTTCTTAGGAGACTCTACACGGCCCCAGCTCATCTCTGAGATATGAAGGAGTCCGTCTGCACCACCAAGATCGATGAATGCACCAAAGTCTGTAACGTTCTTAACAACACCGTCAACGATGTCGCCGACACTGATTGTATCAAAGAGTTTCTTGGCAGCCTCAGCCTTCTCAGCTGTCACAAGCATTCTTCTGTTACCAATATATCTGCGTCTCTTAGGATTGTACTCAGTTACAACGAACTGAATCTCCTGATCCTGATACTTGGAAAGATCCTTCTCATAGCTGTCTGATACAAGGCTGGCAGGAATGAAAATTCTTACCTCATCAACAACTACTGTAAGTCCACCCTCAAGTACCTGAACGACCTTGGCTGTAAGGACTTCCTTGTTGTTGAATGCCTCTTCGATTCTCTTGTTGCCTCTGTCAAGGGCAAGTCTCTTGTATGAAAGAATAACCTGACCGTCTGCATCGTTGGTCTTAAGGACCTTAACGTCCATTGTGTCACCAACTTTAACGGCGGTTGTAAGGTCTATGCTGTTGTCGTTAGAGTATTCGTTCTTGGTTAAAACACCGTCGGACTTGTAACCAATGTTAAGGATTATCTCGTCAGGCTTAACGTCAATAACAGTTCCCTCTACAACCTCCCCTGTGTGAATTGTTTTGAACGATTCGTTAAGCATCTGTTCAAAAGTTTGTTCTGACATGTTTCTGAACCTCCTCAATAATGTTCTTTGGGGTTGAAGCCCCGGCGGTAATACCCACCAGATTCACTGATGCATCAATATCCATTTTCAGGTCATCCAGTGTCTGAATAAAATATGTCTTCTCACATCTCTGACTGCAGATTTCGTACAGTTTTCTTGAGTTTGAGCTGTGGGCACCACCAATAACTATCATGATATCAGCCTTCGAAGCAATCTCCTCTGCCTCGGACTGCCGTTCATCAGTGGCATTGCATATAGTATTCACAATATTAATA
>DFGW01000262.1 GCA_002372465.1 Butyrivibrio sp. UBA3740 | reverse complement strand
TTTGCGATCTTGCAGAAAATACAATTGTCCATTACGCCAATCCCTCCATGTTTTTATCATTTTTTAAAAGAACTATGTTTATAACTCCAAGTACAACTCCTGTCAAAAATCCTCCGAGATGAGCCGCCGTGTTGGCGCCACTTTGGAAAAAGGAAGCATACAGTATAAGCAGAGCCAAAAAGCCAAGTCTGATAAAAACGTTCCTGTTTCTGACAAAGGTCTTTTTGTTCTTAATGATCCAAACCACGATAAAACCTACCAGTCCCATTATGGCACCACTGGCGCCAACCGAGATCCACCGAAGGTCATTTTGAATTTCATAAGCCATGGATATCATGTTGCCAAAGAGTCCCGACAACATATATAGGAAGAAATAGAAAGCATGCCCCGTGTAGTTCTCTACAACGGCGCCGGCCAAAAGAAGCATAAGCATATTATTCATAAGATGGGAAACATCCGCATGGAGAAAGATGGCCGAAAAAAGCCTGTAGTACTCGCCGTTCTTAAGGACGACCTCGGTGATCATTGCCCCCTTTTCGATCATCCAGGTCATAAAAGTACTACTTATGATAAAAGCAATTACGTTAATAACGGCAAGACAAATGGTCACGTAGGCCTTCCTGTACACAAGCGCCTGCCTGTCCATATATCCGCCCTCAGAGATTCCTGTCTCCTGCATTCACCCTGTCCCCAACTTATTCAGCCATAAGGTCAAAGAGCTGATCCATACTCCTAAGTAGCTTAAAATCGCCCTTAAGCTTAACACTTCCTGCCATAAATGCTCTCTGGAAAGTCATTCGTCCACCAAGGATATCCTCAAAGGTGCGCTGGTCTGCTGTAAGAACAACATCAGCACCCTCTTCATCACCGGTGCGAAGATCACACTTGCTGTTATCCACATCTATTATCACCGGTTTGAGCTTTCCATTGTCGGAAAAAGAAATCTTGTATTTGGCAGTTACACCCGCAACAGGTGTAAACTTCTTTTTCAGTGTCTTGATATATTCATCGGAATTGCCGGAAGCCTCTTCCTGGCCCATCTTGTCCCTGAAGATGCTGGCAAGTTCCTGAAGATCTTCCTTCTGCTTGCGAACATACTTGTCATCTGAAGCATACTCCGAAAGCTGCTCAGATTCCTGTGGTGTCAGGTCTATGCTCTTGGAAACACCGACCTTGTTGATCACTGCCTGATTGCTGGCAGGGAAAACAGGCATCTTCTGATTGATGGTCCTGTAGATATTCTCTGTCTTCTTGTCGATGATCTTGGCATACTCTGTGCTGTTCTCCAGCTTGGTGGTGTCAGCTATATAGCCACACATTCCGTCACAGGGAAGGCCTCCAAGCATCTCCCAGGCTGATGCCAGACTCATCATACCCTCACGTTCACCGTGGGTTGTGGACATAACGACGGGAGCCATGTAAATCTCTTTGATCCGGTCCTTGTCTCCGTAGAGCCAGCAGGCATCAAGAAACTGCATCATGTAGCCGCCTATGCCAAACCACTCCACAGTTGATGCCAGAATGATACCGTCTGCATCCTTTAAAGTGTTGGGCAGGGCAGTGATGCCATTTCGCTGCTCGTAAAGGTTGTACTGCTGAACCTTAACGTTTAGTTCCTGTAATACAGTTGTGATCTGTGAGATTACGAAAAGAGTCGGATCGTCAATGATTCCCCGTCCGCCATAATAGATATTGATCTTCATGAGCGCTCCTCCACATTGATAACCCATATTATATCATAAAAGCGACTGTTTATCTGCAATCAAAACAAACTCTGCCTATGCGGATCTCATCCCCTTCTTCGATATAGGTCTTTTCCTGCGCCTTGAGTCTCACGCCGTTTCTAAAAGAACCATTGGTACTGCCCAAATCCCTAATAAATACACGGTCCCCTTCCTTTTCAAATCTGCAGTGGATCCTGGAAACACTCTTGTCATTAAGCACTCTGTCCACGCACCCTTCCATCTTTCCGATGGTAAGAGGGAGAGATCCTAAGGCTATTCTCACCGTCTTATCAAGATTTCTGCTAAAAAGAGCCATCTCCTCATTTACCTGCTCATCAAGAACCACGGTTTCTCCGTATTCAAACTCTGTCCTTTCTGTGGGTAAAGAGCCTGAACCCTTCAATGGTTTCCTGTAAGAAGAAATTGCCTCAACCATTGGATGGTCTTCTTCCCTGCAAAAGTCCTCAAATTCCCCAAAATCATCTTCCTCCTGCGAGGGCTCTTCCTCATACTCAAAAGAATCACTTCCTGTATTCTTAAGCTCTTTTAATCCCCCTGCAAAAGATACTCCTGCTGTCACAGCACACACTATCATCACCAGGATTGATAACATGTTCTCCTGGCTTGAGAGCAAAAAGTTCATCCTTATATATACCATTCCCCCAAGGACGCACAAAAACAGCAATGAGAAAAGAAGCTGAAGTTTCCCTCCAAGTCTTCTGTTTGCTCTCCTTAGCCTTCCGCCTCTTTCCGGTTCTTTCTCTTCTTCATCGAAGCTTCCATCATCGTCCTGAAAATCATCTTCCCCCTCTCTGAAAACAGGCTCCTCATTTTTATGAGGCGCAGCCCGGTGTTCAATCACCGGGAGAGCACCTTCTTTTTGCTCCAAGCCCTCATCCTCCAATACTTTTTCAATTGCTTCGTAAATAAGATCGCCGCTTCCGGAGCTCTGTTCACAAAGCCCATATGCCATATTCATTGCTTTCTCGTCATTTTCATCCACCAGTTCAAGCAGTTCCATGGCAAATTCTGAAAAGTTCTTTTCCTCATCAAAAAAGGGACAGAATATCAGCTTGTACTCTCCGGTGGAGAGATCGGTGTAGATGCTCTTTGCGTTAAAGACAAGCCCCTCCTCACCCATAAGAAATTCTGACAAATTCTCCAGCAGCTCTTTTATGCTTTCAAGAAGTCCGCGCAGCTGCCTGTGATCAATTTTGCTGACAGCAAATCTGTCCTTAAGACTCTGCATAGAGCCAATCTCATAGTAAATGTATTTTTCTCCGTTGATGTTTCTCTCAGCACAGGGCACAAGGTTTTTGATTCTTCCGCTTTGTGCTATCTTGTACTGATATCTGTCCTCTTCTTCGTTATTCGTCCTGTTCTCAAAGATCAGGTAATTATGCTTAAGTTCTCTGTAATATTTGTATTCCATCACTACTCTCCTAAATTCAAAATCTCTTTTCCCAAATCCCTTAGCCTGGTAGCGGTCCTTATATGCCCCGCATAGTCCCGTCTTTTTGCAGCGCCTGCTGCCTCATATTCCCAGCTTCCCGAGGGCTTTAGAAAGTACCTTCCCATGGCTGAATGGTGAGCCATGGCTTGTCCCTTAACACGTATCTTCTTTCCCGAGACTTCCGCCGCAAATACGGGAGAGGAGCTGCCAAAGTATTTACTGCCCGTCACTAAGGCCGCTTTATGTGCCACATACCCTGCCGGATCGTCCTTCCACTGCGCAGTTTTTTCAACGCTTGCTCTGAAGGCAAGGATGTAGGCGTCCTGGGAAAGGATGCATCTTCCGTACAGATAGTATGAAAAGTAAATAAGAAGGGAAAAGACGCAGATGACCATAGGAACAATAAGCGCCGCCTCCAGAGTCATGTACCCCTTAAATCTGCGCAACTGACATCACCGCCATTCCTATGGTCAGGAAAGGCACATAGGGAATCCTTGTCCTGCCATTTGCTTTTTTTATCAAAAGAAGTATCGCAGAAAATATGCTGCATACAAAGAGCGAGACGATTATCCCCAGCGCCAGCTTGTAAAGACCAAGCGCAGGACCAAGGCAAAGGAGCAAAAGTCCATCGCCGTATCCAATCCCCTGCCTTGTCACAAAGGCAAGCAAAAAAAGCAATGCCCCGGGGATCAGGGAAAGAGCTATTCCTGCCGGGTCAATGGTCCCTGCAACGGCATCAGTCACCACTTTTGCGCCGGATATAACAAGGGCGCTTAAAAGTTCCCACATTGGAACCTCCTTCTTTCTTATGTCCTCAAATGAGGCTATAAGAAGCAATATCAACACACTGATTAAAATGATCATATTCATAACCTTTCTGCTTAAGTCACCCGCAGCTGCTGCAAGGTCTTCTTCCACCAACCTCCGAAATGGGTATAGTATATATCTTTCTCTTAAGGGCAATGCAGTCCGCTCTGCTGTGGTATTTTTCGCCGTACCCTGTAATAAAGACATTTCCCGCTCCAATGCTTTCTGCACAGTACTCACAGGCATGGTAGATCTTTCTGTCATTGTTTCTGATAGTAGCAAGCTCTTTAAAATCCACGCTCTTCACCTTCAGGTGCAGATGCTCGCAGTCTATGTTTTTGTGATAGACCTCTCCGTGCTCCGTTACGTACACCATTTCCTCCTCGTCCTTTTCTGCTCCAAATCCGGCGGTAACGTCATACCCTGTCCAGGCATGACCAAAGTATCTTGACTCCACCGAAAACTCCTTAAAACCTATAAGTGGGATCATGGGATTAACCTTGTAATCCATCACAAGATCGATGTAATCATTCCCCAAAAGAACTTTTGAGTGAAGAAAGCTGATGCCATCATACCCGCCTGATACACAGCTCTTTTCAATGCCATCGCCAAGGTAATTTCGTATCTGCTCTCTGGCATATAAAATGCCCCCTGCCCCTGCTATAGCGTCAGCTGCCGATCCGTCATAATCTCCGATAAGCCCCTTCCCAAAGCGCAAGTCAAATGCCATAAGGGACATCTCACTCCCGGTCTGGTGAAGGGCCGCTTCCATGTCAGACTGGACCTTTACGATATTAAAGACGGTCATGATATTCACAAAAAAGAAAATGAAAAGAGGAAGAGCCATGGAGGCTTCCACGGTAATGGAAGCCCGAAGCCCCTTTTTCCTAATCTTCATATCCATAAATCCTCGTATTATATAGTCATA
>DFGW01000100.1 GCA_002372465.1 Butyrivibrio sp. UBA3740 | reverse complement strand
CATCGCTGCAGTTATGGAAAAGCTTAATGTATTCCTTATTGAGTTTCATCTCGCCAATCTGGCGGGCAGCAACTATAAGGTTAAAGACGCGCCTTGTAATAAGAGGCTGCTTCTTATGATAAGCCTGGTAAAGTGCCTCCTGCTCAGCAGTAAATCTGTAGGTTCTTCCATTTTCCTTGGTTACAACGAAAGCATCTTCTTTCTTTTCAAATATGTTTATTCTGTCTTTGAGTTTGTTTTCCTTCTTCTCTTCCTTCTTCTCTTCCTTCTTATCCTCTTCGATGATATTGATCTTGTTTTGATTTTCCTCTTTGTTGATTGACTTATTATCTTCCTTGCCCTTGTTCTCGAAGAGTTCTACCATGTTCCTTACTGTCTGCTTAACTTCTACAACTTCTTCCGGGGCAGGCTGATCCAGATGCTGCTCATCTATGATGAGTTCGAACTCCTCTTCCTGCTCTAAAGCAGCAGCCTGAGGCTGCTGCACCTGAGCCTGTCCGGCCCCGGCTGACTGAAACGCTCTGAAGGCATCATTAAGAGCAGCAAACTCCTCATTGGATCTGCTGTGACCTCTTTCGTCATCTCCATACTTTCTCTGGCGTGTTACGCGACCTCTCGCATTTTTTGTATACTTGTAAAGAGGATCTGATTCAAATTCAACCTCATACTCCCCGAAACAAATCTGATGATCTCTGCGAAGTCTGTAGTCTAAATACTTATCGATCGCATCGATATAATTGATCCTGGCTCTGAGCTTTGCATCATTCTGGATTTCAAGACCAATAGGGTCATTGCCGGGATTATTCATCAGGTTCTTGTAATAAGGAAGCGCCCTTTTTGTCAGATCATAATAATCCCTGATATTGGCGATAATGTACTTTCCTGCCTTGCTTCCTTTTATGGCTTCTGCAGAAGGAAGAGGCATCTTCATAAATCTCTTAAGGGCCTGCCTTTGCATCGCAAGTTTCCCGGCATCGTCAGCTTTGTCGTACTCCTTGTTCCACTCAAGGTTCTCCTTCTCAGCCTTTGATATAGGCTCCATTTTGGTTCCTTTGTTAAGTCCTAGTACAGATTTCTTTGGCCATTCAAAAACTGACTGCTGACTCTTAAGTACTGACAGCTCGGTCATCAAGATCGCAGCATTCATATCACAGCCGGGATTTTGATCATCTTTGTATGTATTCATATTTCTGGTATATGCAGCTTTATTAAGGCCATTGGCTTCTCTCCACTTATACTGGGCCTGAGGCACATTATCGATCAAAGTCTTGGTGGCCTTTTTGATCTCGGACTCCACTTTGGTAAGTTCTGAGCGAAGCTTTCTAAGCGTCACAGCATTATCCTGCTTATTGCTTTCAAGCTCTATAAAATGCTCAAGCTGATCCTTGAGTACAAGATTGCAGGAGAGTCTGGATCTTCCTATAAGGTATTTCTCGTGCTTTTTATTCTGGGCCTTAACGAAAGCTACACTCTCAAGAGCTTCCATCCTGTACTTCATGATTTCTTTCCGGTGCTTATATTTGGTCAGAGAATCCACTGTACTGTTCGGATCGTCATCTTTTCTGTATTCATACTGCTTGTTCTGAATATCCATGAATTTGTGAGCCGCCGTATCAGCAGCATACTGCCTGTCTGTTGCCTTATGGTAATTATACCGGCCGGCATATTCAGTCAGCTTGTCCTTGTTCTCACCGATGTTGGAAAGCTTCTGATAGCGCCTTATCTTGGCTGTCTGTGCATCCCTGTCACTAAAATAATACTTAGTCCTAAGGGCAAAAGCCTCCTCAGACTTATCCGAAATCTTCGCAGTCAGATGCTCCATGAGCTGCTCCGGATCATAATCATAAGAAGGCTTATTTATATCAATTCCTTTATTTATCTCATTTGTTACAAAGAGATCTCTGTTATCCTGTTTTTTCTTATATTCTTCAAATCCTGACATATCTTCATCTCCCATTCTTAGTAATATCTATCCTTTAAAACTCTGCCTCATATATATGGGTTGTTTTTGATTTTGGAAACAGATGCTTGGCAAGCTGTTTGGATTCATCATTCATAGCATCAAAGGTAAGGCTTGCGCCCGGGAAAAGAGTCTCCATCTTGCTGACAGTGCTTCCAAGAAGCTCTATAAGGCCTCTTGGATACTTGCCATAAAGATATGAGAGCTCCAGATTGCCGTTTGATAACTTTCTCATAAAGATCAGATCCACCAGCTTGTTATTTATATAAATGCACTGGCAGAGCTCCGGAACACACTCCGCCTTCCACTTCTCATAATCAAGGACTGTTATGGTATGTTGCCTTGCAAAAAGAGAGAGTATCATCTTCTGCTCTTTCTCAGACTGATCAAAAAAGCCAACCGTCTTATGCTCAGCCTTAACAGATCTGTGAAGGGCATCTGAGGCTTTGATATCCTCAGGGCTTACATAGTATCTTTCATGGGAATAGGTTGTTTCCATGATCTGAAATGACAGGAAAAAGGTATGGAGAGCATCATCATCTTCTCTGAACTCGAACTGTGCCGTAACAGGAAGTATTTCCCCGGACTGTACCACAGCCCGAAGCACCTGGCCGATCAGATAAGTTCCAACCCCTTGTCTTCTGGCCTGAGGCTCTACATACAGCCAGTCAATGACATATTCAAATCCCACCACCTGGTACGAAACTGCACCAAGTATGTAGTCTTTATCATCGACACATGCAACTGCTACCCTTGTATCAGTAAGGTTTATTGTCTCAGGGATTACACTGTCAAAAGTCCCCCGATTTAAATCATCGATCAGTACAGTACTGTAATTCATGATATCCTCCAAACAAAGTATTCAAATATATGCTATATTTTATATTTTAACACGATAAGTTCACCAAAATGACTATATTCTGACCAAAATAAAAAGCACCTCGAAATCGAGATGCTTTTCATTATTATTCTTAAAAATCAATTATTTCTTGTTTACAAGATCCTTAAGAGCCTT
>DFGW01000234.1 GCA_002372465.1 Butyrivibrio sp. UBA3740 | reverse complement strand
GCCATGCGTGAGCAGATAGATACCATCAACTCCGAGATCACCATTGCTCAGAGAAACGGTGATTATGAGAAGGCGGGAGAGCTTCAGTACGGTAAGCTCCCTGCTCTTAAGAAACAGCTGGAGGAAGCTGAGGAGCTGGTAAGAGCTAAGGAAAATGATACTGTCCTCGTCCATGAGAGAGTTTCTGATGAGGAGATTGCAGGTATCATCAGCAGATGGACAGGTATTCCTGTGAGCAAGCTGACAGAGAGTGAGAGGAATAAGACCCTTCATCTGGCAGATGAGTTACATCTTCGTGTCATCGGACAGGACGATGCAGTCACCAAGGTTTCCGAAGCCATCATGAGATCAAAGGCCGGCATCAAGGACCCCAGTAAGCCCATTGGTTCATTCCTGTTCCTTGGACCTACCGGTGTTGGTAAGACTGAACTTGCCAAGACCCTGGCCCAGGCACTGTTCGATGATGAGAACAATATGGTCAGAATTGATATGAGTGAGTATATGGAGAAGTTCTCCGTGTCCAGACTCATCGGAGCACCTCCCGGATACGTTGGCTACGAGGAAGGCGGACAGCTTACAGAGGCTGTAAGACGTAAACCGTATGCAGTAGTTCTTTTCGATGAGATTGAAAAGGCTCACCCGGATGTATTTAACGTGCTTCTGCAGATCCTGGATGATGGTCGTGTCACCGATTCCCAGGGAAGAACAGTGGACTTCAAGAATACGATACTTATCATGACTTCCAATATCGGAGCCCAGTACCTGCTTGATGGTATCCGCGATGATGGCACCATCAGTGAGGAAGCAGAGAAGGAGACCATGGAGGATCTTAGAGGACACTTCAGACCTGAGTTCTTGAACCGTCTTGATGAGATCATTATGTTTAAGCCTCTCACCAAGGACAATATTGGAAATATCATCGGCCTTATTGTGGATGATCTGAATAAGCGTCTTTCTGACAGAGAGATCAGTGTTCGTCTTACTCCTGCCGCTCAGCAGTATGTTATAGATAATGCCTATGATCCGATCTACGGCGCAAGACCCCTTAAGAGATTTGTGCAAAAGCATGTGGAGACCATGTCTGCTAAGCTTATTCTGGAAGATAAGGTAAAACCTCACGATGCCATTGAATTTGATGTGGAAGGCGGAGAACTTACAGCAAGAGCAGTGAAAGGGTAATCATGGATAACTTATGTAAGAGGTGTCTTCTTTTTGATATGGCCGGCCATGATGATGTAAAGGCTCAGCTGGAAAAGACCAAAAAGCTCATGGGCCCTGAGGAAAAGGCTCCTGACGATGTATATGAAAAGAGACTGTCACAGTGCAAAAACTGTGACAGCCTTATTAATGCAACCTGTTTAAAGTGCGGATGCTACGTGGAGATCCGCGCTCTTTCTGCTGCGACAAAATGCCCTGCAAAAAAGTGGTGATCTGTCTTTAGCAGGACTGTGCGACGCAAATCCGGATTTGTTGGCGCCAAAGCCGGCCTATGGTGTAAAATGGTCAGAAGGAAGTGGTTTACACTTCGGAGTATGACACAGGGGAAAAGACCATGAAATACAATGAGACGATCACATTAAAGAACGGAAAGACCGCTGTGATAAGGAACGGTGAAGCAGCGGACGGAGAAGAGGTGCTTTACGTATTTGATAAGACCCATGAGGAGACGGACTTTCTTTATACATACCCGGGAGAAACAAACATTACGCCGCAGGCAGAGGGAAAATTCCTTCAGGGGAAAACCGACAGCGATAATGAGGTAGAACTTCTTGCCATAGTTGATGGTAAGATTGTTGGCCTGGCGGGATTCGGATCAGAGGGTGACAAGTTTAAGGTCAGACACCGTGCTGATTTTGGAATAAGTATCCTGAAAGATTACTGGGGACTTGGACTGGGAAAAGCACTGACAAAAGCCTGTATTGAATGTGCAAAGAAAGGCGGATACACTCAGCTGGAGCTTAACGTGGTTTCAGAGAATCAAGCTGCCATAAATCTGTATAAGAAGATGGGCTTTGTGGAGTACGGCAGAAACCCAAGAGGCTTTAACTCCAAGTTCACCGGCTACCAGGAAGTTGTTTACATGCGCCTGGAACTTTGAAATAGTACGCCATGAAAGGTAAGAAACAGATGACTAAAAAGAAACTGGCGCTTGAAGTAATAGACAGACTGAAAAAAGAATATCCCGACTCCAACTGCACACTGGCTTATGACAAAGCCTGGCAGCTCCTGGTAAGTGTGAGACTGGCTGCCCAGTGCACGGATAAAAGAGTGGACATGATCACGCCCATTTTGTATGAAAAGTTTCCAAGCGTTGAAGCCCTTGCCAATGCTCCTGTAGAAGAGATCGAGGAGATAGTGCGCCCCTGTGGCCTTGGCAACTCAAAGGCAAGAGACATATCAGCTTGTATGAAGATGATTCACTATGAATACAAGGACCAGGTGCCGGACACCATGGAAGAACTTCTTAAGCTTCCGGGAGTTGGAAGAAAGAGCGCCAACCTTGTCCTTGGTGACGTATATGGAAAGCCTGCCATCGTTACCGACACTCATTGCATCAGACTTTGTAACCTCATCGGACTTGTGGATAATATCAAAGAGCCCAGCAAGGTAGAGAAGGAGCTTTGGAAGATTGTCCCTCCCGAGGAAGGAAACGGTCTTTGCCATCGCTTCGTGGATCATGGAAGAGCAGTCTGTATCGCCAGGCGTCCTAACTGCTCTGCCTGCTGTCTTAAGGATATCTGCAAGTACGGAAAGACACAATGACACAACCTCTGAATGGTTGATAAAAAGATAACGTGAAAACTTGATTACGCGCAAGGTAAGCCACTCCCCTTATATACATAATTAATGTATCGGTAATAAATAATAAAGGGGCAAACCCATAGGTTTTCCTCTTTTTGAGGTATTTCGGGGAGGGTAAAGAATGAGAGATATCGAGTATCTCAGACTACTTAGCAAAGAGTTTCCCAATTCCAGAAAGGCTGCTGCGGAGATCATAAACCTCCGGGCTATCTGTGCACTTCCAAAGGGAACTGAGTATTTCTTTTCGGACATTCACGGAGAGTACGAGGCGTTTTCGCATCTCCTTCGTAGCTCATCAGGTATAATCAGGGCCAAGATCGAAGAGACCTTTGGCAACATGATGTCCGAGTCTGAGCAGCTTCAGCTGGCAAATCTTATATATTATCCAAGAGAAGTCATAAATGAAATAAGGCACGATGAGTCTGTTTCCAACAAGGTGCTCCATGAACATCAGAAGATCACCATCAACAGGCTTATCTCAATTTGCCGCGTCGTTAGTTCCAAATATACCAGGTCCAAGGTTCGCAAAAAGATGCCACAGGACTATGCTTATGCAATTGACGAGCTGTTGCATCTGGACATGAATGACCCCAACAAAAAGCTCTATTACACAGAGATCATCAATGGAATAATAGAGATAGATTTTGCGGATGAATTCATCATCGCCCTTTGCGAGCTTATTCAGAACCTTACCATTGATTCCCTGCATATCATAGGAGATATCTTTGATCGTGGAGCTCACCCGGATCTTGTCATGGAGGAGCTGATGAATTTTCATGATGTGGACATACAGTGGGGAAACCACGATATCGACTGGATGGGTGCAGCCTGTGGGAATCCTGCCTGTGTTGCCAATGTCCTAAGGATCGGTACCAGCTATAACTCCTTTGATGCTCTGGAGGACGGCTACGGAATAAATCTTCGCCCACTTTCCATGTTTGCGGCGGAAGTTTACAGGGACGACCCCTGCGAGTGCTTTAAGCCGCACCTTCTTGATGAGAATAAGTACGACTCGGTAAATCCAAAGCTGGCTGCCAAGATGTGTAAGGCTATCTCTATAATCCAGTTAAAGCTTGAAGGGCAGCTTATTATGCGCCATCCGGAGTATGACCTGGATCACAGGCTTCTGCTTGATAAGATCGATTACAAAAAGGGCGAGGTCACCATTGATGGCAAGTCCTATGCTTTAAACGATACAAACTTCCCCACCATCGACCCTAAGGATCCATACAGGCTTACCAAGGCTGAGGAAGATCTTATGCGTACCCTGTGCTTTAGCTTCATCCATTCTCAGCTCCTTATTAAGCACGTTCAGTTCCTGTATTCCCATGGGGCCATGTACAGGACTGTCAATGGAAATCTTTTGTATCACGGCTGTATCCCGATGGATGACAGGGGCAGCTTTTCATCCATGACCACAAGGGATGGGAGCTTTTCAGGAAAAGAGCTTATGGACTACCTTAATGTCAAGATCCACGACGCTTTCTTCCTGGACCCAAGGGATGATCCGGAGAAGAAACAGGACGCTGTTGACCTTATGTGGTACCTGTGGTGCGGACCCAACTCTCCGCTTTTTGGAAAAGATAAGATGACTACCTTTGAGCATCTTTTCCTTAAGCATGAAAAAGAGCTGTGTAAGGAGAATTTCAATCCCTACTACAAATACAGTTCCATGGAAGCCTATGCTGACAAGATCCTTAAGGAGTTTGGGCTTGACCCTGAGTGGGCGCATATCATAAACGGACATGTTCCGGTTAAGACCAAAAAGGGAGAGAGCCCGGTAAAGGCAAATGGCAAGCTCTATATCATAGATGGCGGAATATCAAAGGCATATCATGAACAGACAGGCATTGCCGGCTATACCCTGATCTATAATTCCAATCACCTGGCTCTTGCTGCCCACAAGCCCTTTGTGAAGGGAGGGGAAAACACCCCCACCATTCAGCGGACAGAAAATGCCAAGAAGAGGATCCTTGTAAGGGACACCGATATAGGTAAGAGTCTTCAGCGTCAGATAGATGATCTTAAGGATCTTTTGAAGGCCTTTGAAAGCGGGGCCATCAGGGAAAAGAACTAAGTAAAAAAGCGTTAAGATACTGTTTATAAAAAAGTTATTTGACGATATATATAATGAGTATATAGAATGACTGTGATAGAATTACTTTAACTATTAATTTTAGCGAAAGGACCCACGGTAAATGGATGCAAACGGATTAACCCCTGAACAGCAAGCTCTTTTGGCGAGCATTATGGGAAAGTCTTCCCAGGCCGGAGGCGGCGGTGGTTTCAGTCCTGCTTCAGTTCCAACCCCTGCAGCAGCACCATCACCTGCTGACAGTGGCAAGATGCTTTCACAGGCAGAGATTGATGCGCTTATTGCTTCTATGGGCAATTGATAATAAGCTGAATCGTTTAGAAAAGATACATCCCAAGGCGCGTAATATGGCCTTGGGATTTTTATTGCCATAAGACATGTACTTATCGATTAAATGATTATTAAATAATTGTAAAAACGAACAAAACCGGTGATTTGCGTATATAATTTATAGGTGAGAAGGTATCACAATTTCCTTCTGTCGTTAAAGAAAAAATATTATTTATCAAAGGCAGGGAGCGTAACAATGGAGAATAAAGCTAAGAAGACAAAAAAGAGTGTAAGCGGAAAGCTTCTGAAGATCATTATTCCTATGATAGCCATATCCATCATGGTGATCATGGTCATAGTAGCAACCCAGGCAAAGCGTATCATAACAAATCTGGCTGTGAATAATCTTCAGAAGGAGTCTCAGTACTACACAGAGAAGATTGGGCGAGAGATCACTACTTTGATGGAGTATCTGGATGCCCAGTGTGATGCTTTAAGTGCAGTATCTTTCCCCAATGATAATGCCATGGCCAGCTTTTTGATACCTACGCTCACCAAGAGCGAGTACATGCCAAACGGTATGTACCTGGCTACATCAAATGGGGACTGGATCGATCCTTCCGGATGGGTGCCGGATCCTGATTATGTTGCAACAGAGAGGGACTGGTATAAAGAGGGACTTCAGCACAGTACATTCCTTCCGGGAGAACCCTACATTGACAGTGATTCCGGAAGCATGGTGGTTTCCTTTACCAGAACTGCCAAACTTGCCGATGCAAGAAACGGCGTGGCTTCAGCTGACTATACCATGGACGGGATCATGACAGAGATTGGAGCACTTACCCCTCTCAATATGGGTGGGGCTATGCTTCTTAGCGATGACATGGTGCTTTCGTATTTTAAGCCTGAATTTAACGGAACAAAGGTTTCAGAGCATCCTGAAGCTCTTTTCCTCCAGAATGCATATAACTTTGCAAAGACTGGTTCGACCGAAGTTACAGAGCTTAAGTCTGAAAACGGACTGACCTACTATGTATGTTCCCACACTGTTCCCGGAACCAACTGGTCACTGATCTGCTCAGTTTCCAAAAAAGATGTTCTGGCTGAGCTGACCAAATTCGAGTATATCTGCATTGGACTTATGATATTCCTGGTTCTTTGCATTACAGTAGTTCTTTACATGCTGATGAAACGCATGGTTTCAAAGCCTGTTGGAACCCTTACCGAAAACATCACCAGGATCACAGACGGTGACTTCACTGTTGATATCCCTGAGGGCGGCGACGACGAGATTGGTCTTATGAATAACAACATGAGAGACTTCGTGACTCATATGCGAGGGACTCTTGGCAATATCAAGGATGAGACGGAAAGACTTGCATCCGAGGCAGAGAACAGTAAGGATGCCTCCGGAAAGCTCAATGTTCAGGCTACCGAGCAGTCTACAAATATGGGTCAGATCAGAGATGCCATGAACGGTATGGCAAGTGCTGTTACAGAGCTGGCTAACAATGCCACAGAGCTGGCACAGGAAGTTGCTTCCCTTATGGATCAGGGCAACGAAGCAAATGAGACTGTTACAAACCTGGTTGGCAAGGCTCAGAACGGACAGCGCGACATGGAGGTTGTACAGCGTGGTATGGAGAAGATCTCCGCATCCATGACCGATATGAATACCGATGTTCAGGCGGTGGGTGAATCGGCTCAGAAGATCAATTCCATCATTGAGATCATCAACTCCATCGCATCACAGACCAACCTGCTTTCACTTAATGCTTCCATCGAGGCAGC
>DFGW01000227.1 GCA_002372465.1 Butyrivibrio sp. UBA3740 | reverse complement strand
GGAATTTAAATTAGCACTCAAGTGTTCCCATTATATCACGGAGAGCTCATCATTGCTCACCATTTGACTATTCGAACATTTGTTTGTATAATTATAGCATGAGTATCCAGCGTGAGAGAATGTATATCTGCATAGATCTCAAGTCCTTCTACGCCTCTGTAGAGTGCGTGGAAAGGGGACTTGATGTGATGACCACCAAGCTTGTCGTAGCTGACCCCGAGCGCAGCGACAAGACTATTTGTCTTGCAGTTTCACCGGCCCTTAAGGCCCTTGGGCTCCCCGGAAGATGCAGAGTCTTCGAGATTCCCAGGCACTTTGAATACATCATGGCTCCTCCCCGGATGCAGCTGTACATAGACTATTCTGCCCGGGTTTACGAGATTTACCTCAAGTACATATCCAAGGATGACATCCACGTCTACTCTGTGGATGAGGCCTTCATGGACGTAACCGAGTATCTCTCCCTCTACCATATGACTGCCAGGGAGCTTGGACAGCGCATCCTTGACGACATATTTGACACCCTTGGTCTTCGCGCCACCTGCGGAATAGGCTCCAATCTCTTCCTCACCAAGGTGGCACTGGACATAACCGCCAAGCACTCCCCTGATTTCATTGGCGAGCTTGATGAAAAGAGCTTTTTGGAGACCCTCTGGGATCACCGCCCATTAACAGACTTCTGGCGCATAGGCCACGGTATCTCAAACCGTCTTGCCACCTACGGCATCATGACCATGAGAGATATCGCCCACGCCGATGAGAATCTCATGTACAAGCTCTTTGGAGTCAATGCTGAGCTCCTTATAGACCATGCCTGGGGCAGGGAACCCGTGACCATAAGCGACATAAAAAACTACCACTCCATGTCCCATTCCCTCACCCAGGGCCAGGTACTTATGTGCGACTACAGCTTTGAAAAAGGCCTTGTTATTGCCAAGGAGATGATGGATGTAATGTGCCTCGATATGGTTGATAAGGGGCTTGTGGCCAAATCCTTTACCCTCACAGTAGGTTATGCCAAAAGCGCTCCCCTTCATATCGCCAAGGGTACCTTCTCTTTAGATACCGAGACCAACGCAGACTCTGTCCTGATCCCTGCCATAGCAGACCTCTATGAGCAGGTGGTAAATCCCGCCTACCAGGTCCGCAGGATGTTCGTGGTTGCTAACGGCGTTATCCCTGAGGAATACACGCAGTACTCCTTCTTTATGCCGGCGGAAGACCTTGAACGTGACAGGAAGGTCCAAAAGGCCGTTCTTGAAATCAAGAATAAGTTCGACAAGAACGCCATCTTAAAGGGTCTTAACTTTGAGGAAGGCGCCACCACCAGAGAGCGCAACAATCAGATAGGAGGTCACAAGGCGTAATGGCAAGACAGAAGATGCCCATGGATAAAAGAGCTGCTCAGTTCCTGCCATTCCAGGCTGTAAAAGGACTTGATGAAGCCCTTCGGGCTAAAGAAAAAATAGTCGTAGAAAAAATCCAGCTCTCTGAGGAAAGTCTTAGAGAGCTGGACATTAAGATGCACGAAGTCAGAAAGGGAATGATGGTGTCTGCCATCTACTACTGTAAAGGTGAGTACCTTAAGACCACAGGACTTGTGGCCCGGATAGATGAGACCTCCAGGATCCTTCAGATCGTTGGTACCAAGATTCCCTTTGATGATATTCTGGATATCATTCTGCCGGAAGAATAAGCTTTATACGGCTTTTGCTTTCAGGTTTATTTTTCAAAAAAGGCAAGGGCTATCGCTCCTGGTCCTGCGTAGGTTCCGATGGTGGCGCCTACCTCTGCATACTGAAGGCTGTCCTCATTTCCCTCATAGAGTTCTTTAGAATCCTCTACATACTTTTTCAGAACTTCGTCAGTAAAACCGGTATAGCCAAGGCATACGGGTTTTGAAAAGTCAATGCCTCCGGTCTTTTTAACGAATTCCATGAGCATGTTGTGCTTATTCTTAGAGCCACGGGCTTTTCCCAAAATCTTTACAACGCCCTCTTCTATGGTCAGAACCGGCTTGATCATAAGGATATTTCCTGCAAAAGCTGCGGCCGAAGAAATCCTTCCGCCAAGCTTTAAGTACTCAAGAGTGTCGAAGGCAGCGATAACATGTGCCTTCTTCAGGTCTTCAGAGACCCTGTCCACTATCTCTTTAGCAGAAAGGCCCTGATCTCGCAGCTGGGCAGCCCACTGAACTATAATGAGCTGAGAAATACAGAACTGTTTAGTATCAATTACATGTATCCTGTCAGAAAAATCCTCTGCTGCCATACATGCGCTCTGATATGATCCCGATACCCCTGATGAAAGGGTAAAGCATATAAGGTCATCCCCTGCATCCTCAGCCTCCTTAAAAGCCTGGGCATAATCGTAGGGTGTGATCTGACTGGTCTTTGGGATCTCATCTGTCTCCACCAGTTTCTTGTAGAAGTCCTGTGGGCTTAAAGTAACACCGTCTAAAAACTCCTCTTCCCCAAATCTCACCTTAAGCGGAAGAACCTCAATTCCCCACTCTTTAGCCTTTGCCTGCGAAATATCGCTGGCTGAATCTGTGATAATTCTTACTGCCATTGTTTCTCCTCCTAGCCTTATGCTCTTTCCTTGTCTGCCATAACAAGCAGCACCTTAGTTTCCACAAACATAGCCAAGAATATATCACAAGAAAACATCGCTGCCTAATCAGTTTCCTTTGTTCCGTTTCTTTTTTCTCTCCAGTTTCAAGGCTTCTTGTTTTTGCTGTTCCTCTCCTTCATCCAGTTCAAAGCCATTTTTTTGCAGATTTAAACTTCCTTCAGACATGTTTTTATATCTTCTTATCTAGGGTCAATGCATTTATTTTCTATGTTCAAAGAGCCATTTGGTAAAGGTCGGATCTGCCATTACTGCGAAGTCCGCCTGATGGTAGCCTGTCAAAGCACCACATGAAAGCATCTCCTCATCGGTAAACTCTTTAAGGTAAACCTCCTTGGCTCCCATTCTTTCCAGATTCTCAACAGCTGTCTTGCTGATGGTGACAGGAATCACGTTGTCGTTTGTGGCATGGGCAAACCAGGTCGGGACGTCCTTCATAAGATTGAGGTTTTTCGATGAGTCCTGAGAATAGCTAAGGGCCGGGCACATGACTATGGCTGCTGCCACATCTTTTGCATACTGTTCGGTAAATTCAACTGTGGCAAGGCCTCCAAAGGAATTGCCACAGACATATATTCTGCCCGGGTCTATATAGCCCTTGGCGGTCATCTTATCGATTATTGCCTTTACGCCGCTGTAGAGCTTGTCCCTGTCTGACCGGGCAAGGTAGACATCATCTTCTATACAAGGTGCTAAGACATAGCAGGGATGAAGGGCCTGCTCCTCATCTGAGGTCAGGGTTGTAACTGCTTTAGTTTCTGCGACGGTATCATTTTCTCCAAAGCCGTGGAAGTAGATTACCACCGGCAGTTCTTTTCCCTCCTCCGGGCTATAAAGGGTATAGTCAAAAGAAATATCTCCCGTATAGTTCAGGCTCTGAAAGCCTTTTGGCAGCTGCGCTGTATCACCTTGTCCACAGCACGAAAGGGCTGTTAATATCATCAGAGCTGTAAGTATGGTAAGAATTATTTTACGCATCTTTTCTTTTTTCTTTGAATTCTCTGGCAACGTTCTTAAGTTCTTTAGTAAGCATCATACGGATATTGTTCTGATCCTCCGTCTTCTTTTTGCTTGGTGTAAATCTGTCTATACTGCCAAGAATACGTCTTTCGTTGAAGGAAAGGCGGCTGGCATGGAGCTTTGAAAGGTTCTCTTTTGCCTCGCTGACGCGCTCAGCCATAACCTGCTTACTCTCATTAACTTTTGTCTCCATGGCCTGCTTGCTTTCATTAACCTTGGTCTCAAGGGAAACAACTTCCTCGTGTACCTTCTCATAACCGGCCTGGGATTTCTCACAGAACTCAGTATGCATCCTCTCAACATCCTTAAGAAGTGAGGAAAGGCTTGCCTCGGTCAGGGCAAAGTCTGCGCCGAATATTGCCGCCAGGACAAGTCCCAGGATCACATAAATGATCTCCGGTATGGTCTGATGCAGTCCGCTCATAAAGGGAATGAGCCACTTTACAACCGCTACTCCTGCAAGACCGAAGCACAGGCTTACAGGGAGGCATATCCTGCCCTGGATATTAAGTGGTAAATGGCTGTAATCCCACCATCTGGCGTTAAATCTCTTTTCCAGGACCCAGCTGGTTCCAAACTCTGCAACAGCGCTGCCTATGACACAGAGAATAAAGATTCCCCAAACCGGGAAGGACGGATCCGACAAGGCCGGTATCAGGCTAAAGAGCATGGATGCGCCAACCACGCAAGAACCATATATAGGACAAACGGGGCCAAAGAGGAATCCGCGATCCGCCCACTTCTTCTCCTGAACTGTGCAGTAGATGGATTCCCACACCCATCCCAAAAAGCTGTAAAAAATAAATTCCACAAAGTACTGAGCAACAATCATTTTTTCATATCTCCAATCCACCGTATATTTTTAACTAATTAATTGTATCACGGTGAATGTCTCTTATCTATCAAGCACAGGGCATATTTTTTGCACTATCCTGCTACTTTATACGAATATACCGGGCAAAAAGCAAATCAGGACATGTTTTTGATAAACATGTCCTGAAGTATGTTAATGATAATGGTGGAATTGTAAGGAAAATAAAGGCCTGAGGATTAGATTATCCTCGTGGGAAGTCGTCATGGATAAGGCCGGGCTCATGAGCATCGTCCTCCCAGTCATCGAAGGAGCCCTGAAGGGCCTTGGCATAATCGGGGTTTGTAAGGATGGATCGAAACAGGCCATGGCAGCCCTCCGAAACATCGCGCCAGGTGGCATCAAAGTTTCCGGTGTACCAGGGATCTGCCACATCGCCGTCTCTGTCTGTGAAGTCCAGCATCTTGAAAATCTTCTGGTCAGGATCTCCGCCGTAAATGTGGTTCATGTTGCGGATGTTGGCGCTATCCATTCCTATTATGAAATCGAACTTATCATAATCACTTCTTGTGGTGAGTTTAGCTCTTTTATCAGCCACGCCAAGTTCATTGTCAGAAGTGCCAATCCCATGCTCTCTGAGCTTGGCCCTGGCAGGCGGATACACCGGGCTTCCCACACCGTTCCATATCTCATCAGTATGCGTAGCCCCTGATTCAATATAGAACTCATCAGCCAGTCCCTGCTTATTAACTATATCCTTCATAACAAATTCCGCCATGGTCGAGCGGCAGATATTGCCGTGG
>DFGW01000133.1 GCA_002372465.1 Butyrivibrio sp. UBA3740 | reverse complement strand
ATTATCTACCTCCTACCCGATTGGCGTTATTTAAGAACTACAAAGCTCTGGGGTTGCATGTGCAAGGAAGCGTCCTTGAGTTCCACATCGCCTATACTGTAAATGGTCTTCATGCCGTTCTTAGGAAGGCTTGCTGTGGCTTTTTTCTCTGAAGGATTGATTCCGATTATCAGGTCTCCGCGGCGGAAGACGAATGGGAATTCATCCTGCTCGGCATAGATGACTTCAAACTCTGCATCAGCCTGGAGTGCAGCATGTTCGTGGCGGAGCTTTGTCAGCTCTTTTACTGTGTTAAGGAGCGATGAAGGGTCTTTTAACTGATCCTCAACTGTCGGAGCATCCTCTGATGGGTCCAGTGGAAGGTAGAGTTTATCAGCAGAGGCATTTGAGAAACCGTGGTTCTTGCTGTTATCCCACTGCATCGGAGTTCTTGTACCTGTTCTGTGGTAGCCGCCCTCCTTGGTAGGAATATCAAGATATCTCATGCCAATCTCATCGCCGTAGTATATGAAGGGAACACCGGGAAGAGTTAGGAACAGGGCATAAGCCAGCTTAAGTTCATCGTAGCCAAGAGTCCTTCTGGGTCTTGGTGTGTCATGGTTGCAGGTGATAAAGCTGATATAGCCGTAATCCTTGGTGGCATCGTACTTGGGCAGATAGTCATTAAGGAACCTCATGATATCGCCGTTTCCGTCCTTCTTAAGGAAGCTGTGGTCGCCTCCGGGAGTCTCATTATCACGTAAAAGAGTGTTGTAGCCGTTTCCGTGGTGATCCAGATAGAAGTCAGCGTGAAAACCGTTTTTCAGGGACTGATATGGATTGCTCCACTCAGAGATGATGGCAGCCTCGGGATATTCTGTATCCAGCATTTCTCTGATGTTCTTCCAGATGGCACCGGTAGCTGACTTATTCTCATCATCCTCTTTTACCAGGGAATCTGCCATGTCTACGCGGAAACCATCGCACCCCTTATCAAGCCAGAAACGCATAACATCCTTCATGGCTTCTCTTGTGGCGATGCAGGCAGGATCATCCGGGGACATCTGCCAGTCTTCAGTTACTTTACCAAAGCCGTAGTTAAGGGCTGGCTGGCACTTGAAGAAGTTAAGCATGTAGCAGCCGTCTCTGTCGGCTTCTCCGCCTATATAGGGGTGTCCGCCTATTCCCTGGAATGCAGCCTTTGTCCAGACATATCTGTCTGAATATTCATTCCTTTCGGCCTTTTTACTCTCAAGGAACCACTCATGTTCCTCTGATGTATGACCGGGAACCAGGTCCAGAAGCACATGGATGTGGCGATTGTGAGCCTCCTCAAAGAGCCTTACAAGGTCCTCATTAGTTCCGTACCTTGGAGCAACCTTCTTATAATCCCTTACATCGTAACCTGCATCCTTAAAAGGTGAATCAAAGCAGGGATTGATCCACAGGGCATTGCAGCCAAGACTCTTTACATAGTCAAGCTTTTCTATAATTCCCTCCAGGTCTCCGATACCATCGCTGTTGGTATCCTTGAAGGACTGGGGATATATCTCGTAAAATATCGCATCTCTCAACCATCCAGGCATAAGATTACCTCCCTTTTCCCAATACATTTTTAGCGTCTACTAGAACATTATCACAATCCGGCGGAAATTGCCAGACAATTCGGAAACGTTTCCAATGCTTGTCCTTCACAGTCTCCCCACGAAAGGCCCCGAGGCGCATGATTCATACATGTGAAGACAAGACAGGGAGACTGTGAAGAGAAGTTTATTATGGATGGGAAACTGAAAACCATCTTGAAATTTTCGCCAAAACAGTGTATGTTATACGTGTCTGTACAACTGGCGGATGAGTGGGCAACCACAGGGGAGTACAGATTATAAAATGATTAGTCGACCGCCTGGGCAACCGCTTTTAGTGGAATGCTCAGGCGGTATTTTTGCGCGTGAAGCAGACTCGAAAATGCTTCGCATTTCCTCGTTCGCGTTGCTCGCCATATATCGAAATGCTTACTGTCCTGCAAGCAGTCCGTATGCATTTCGATGCATGGCTCTGCTTCACGCGCAACATATCAAAAGGAGGACACAATGGTAGATCTTAAACAGGAAATTGGAAGCACAACCTATCCGGGGAGAGGAATCATCCTTGGCACATCTGAGGATGGAAAGTATGCAGTTTGCGCTTACTTCATCATGGGAAGAAGCGAGAACTCAAGAAACAGAGTATTCGTAACAGAGGGAGATGGCATCCGCACAGAGGCTTTTGATCCATCCAAGATGGAGGACCCGAGCCTTATCATCTATGCACCTGTAAGGGTTAGAGGAACATCAACCATCGTAACAAACGGCGATCAGACAGATACAATCTATGAGCTTATGCAGGCAGGACAGAGCTTTGAGGAGTCTTTAAGAACCAGAGAGTTTGAGCCTGATGCGCCTAACTACACACCAAGAATTTCAGGTATCATGAACGTTAAGAACGGCAAGTATGACTTTGCACTCTCTATCTTAAAGAGCAACGACGGTGATCCTTCCTCATGCCAGAGATTTACCTACACATACGAGAATCCTAAGGCAGGCGAGGGCTTCTTTATCCACACCTACATGGGGGATGGAAATCCGCTTCCAAGCTTTACAGGCGAGCCTACCAAAGTAAATATTTCAGGGGATATCAATAAGTTCACAGATGATGTCTGGTCAGCTTTAAACTCCGATAACAAGGTATCTCTTTTCACAAGATACATTGAGATCGCAACAGGAGCAGTAGAGACCAGAATTTACAACAAGAATATCAGGAAGGAGAACTAATTAAGATGAATGAGATTCAGTTAAAGTATGGATGTAACCCAAATCAGAAGCCTTCAAGAGTTTATATGGAGAATGGCTCAGATCTTCCAATTGAGGTACTTAACGGAAGACCCGGATTTATCAACCTTTTAGATGCACTTAACGGATGGCAGCTTGTTTCTGAGCTCAAAAAAGCTACAGGACTTCCTTCAGCAACCTCCTTCAAGCACGTTTCACCTGCCGGCGCTGCAGTTGGAACACCTCTTACAGACATCGAGAAGAAGATCTACTGGGTAGAGGATCTTGGGGAACTCAGTCCCCTTGCAAACGCTTACGCAAGAGCCCGTGGCGCTGACAGAATGTCATCCTTTGGAGATTTCATCTCTCTTTCGGATGTCTGCGACGCAGATACAGCAAGACTTGTTAAAAGAGAAGTTTCCGACGGCATAATTGCTCCCGGATATACAGATGAAGCCCTTGAGATCCTTAAGGCTAAAAAGGGCGGAAACTATGCAGTTATCAAGATCGATCCCGACTATGTTCCTGAGCAGATTGAGAAGAAGCAGGTATTTGGCGTGACCTTCGAGCAGGGTCATAACTTCATCGAGATAAATGATGAGATGTTCAGTAACATTGTTACAGACAATAAGGACCTTCCTAAGTCAGCTCTCATCGACCTCAAGATTGCCCTTATTACCCTTAAGTACACTCAGTCAAACTCAGTATGCTACGTAAAGGGCGGACAGGCCATCGGTATCGGAGCAGGACAGCAGTCCAGAATCCACTGCACAAGACTTGCAGGTTCTAAGGCTGATAACTGGTTCCTTCGCCAGGCTCCTCAGGTTCTTAACCTTCCCTTCCTTGACAGCATCAAGCGTCCTGACAGGGATAACGCTATTGACCTCTATATCGGCGAGGACTACATGGATGTACTGGCAGAGGGAAAGTGGCAGAACATCTTCAAGGAGAAGCCTGAAGTCTTCACACAGGCTGAAAAGAGAGCATGGCTTGATAAGAACACTGATGTGGCTCTTGGTTCAGATGCGTTCTTCCCGTTTGGAGACAACATCGAAAGAGCCTTCAGAAGCGGCGTTAAGTATGTTGCTCAGCCCGGTGGATCTGTAAGGGATGACAATGTTATCGAGGCAGCCAACAACCACAACATGGTAATGGCATTTACCGGCCTTCGACTTTTCCATCACTGATTTAAAAGTATTAAATTTTTATTATAAAAACGTAAAAATCAATCAATTCATGTGCGCAATAACGTATAATTATTTTACGAAATTGGCTTCTTATTACATAAAAGAAAGGAAGTTGCACCATGAAAAAAATACATATTTTACCACTGGCTCTGGTGATGGCCTTTATGTGCATCGCATCTGGTTGTGGACAAAGTAAAGAGGTAGAATCTGACGCTTCAGAAAGCGTAAGTTCTATCTCTTTATTAAATATCAAGAGTGAGGTTGCCTCCCAGATGGAAGCCCTCGCCAAACAGTATGAGGCGGAGACAGGCATTAAAGTTAAGGTGATCTCTGTCCAGTCCGGTGTTGATGCTCAGGCAACTTTGAAGGGATATTACCTTTCAGATCAGATGCCTGATATCATAGCATGCGAATCATCGGGATTTGGAAACTGGGAGGGACTTCTGGTTGATATGAGTGATCAGGACTGGGCTTCCAGAACTGACGCAGCATATATAGATTCAACCTATGGGACCATTGGCTTTCCTTATACAACAGAGGCCATAGGGCTTGCATATAATGCAGATATCCTTTCCAAAGCAGGAGTGGATCCTGCATCCATAACAGGTCCGGATTCCATGAAAAAAGCCTTTGAGACGATTGATGCTCAAAAAGACAAGCTGGGGCTTACTGCAGTGATCGGATATAGTGCAGAGCCTGAAAACCTTGGCTGGTCTGCCGGAAACCATATAACAGGTGCCTATATCGACTCAGGTCTTTCCAGATCAGATACTACATATATAGACCTCATGTCAAACGGTGGTGGGATAGATGATACCAGATTCTCGCATTTTGCAGAGATGATAGGTCTTTTCAATCAATATTCAGATCCTGCGCTTTTGGTAAATGGAACCTATGATGATCAGGTGGCAGGGTTTGCTTCCGGTAAATATGCATTTGTGACCCAGGGGTCATGGATAGGAGCAACCTTATCTGCTTCTGATGCTTATGCAAAAGCAGGCAGTTTCCAGGTGGGAATGGCACCCTACGCCTTTGAAGATGGGATGGATACCATTCTGACAAGTGCGCCAAACTGGTGGGCAGTGCCTAAGGAAGGACATGTTGATGCAGCCCTTGCATTCCTTCAGTGGTGTTCAGAAGACAGTGGTCAGAAGATCCTGGTTGAGCAGGCCGGATTTGCCAGTCCTTTTGTGGATTGCAAGTATGTGGCTTCTGATCCTTTTGCTCCGGTAATTGCAGGCTATATTTCATCAGGAAAGACTTCCAGCTGGCACTGGATGGAGATGGCTGAAGGTCTTGGACAGAACGGATTCTCCTTCGTTTATCAGAAATATGCCAAAGGTGATCTTGATGCAGCAGGATTCCTTCGGGAATTCAAAAAAGTAGCCAGTGACTGGTATTCAAAACTGTAAGGAGGGGGACATGAGAGAAGAAAAAGTTAAAAAAATCAATTCTATTATGTTCCAGATAGCAGTAGCCAACATTGCTATTCTGATAGCATTTGTTATTGTAATGAGCTTTGTTATGATGTCCATGAAGACATCTACAACCTCCAGTATAGATATGTTCCAGACCATGATGAAGCTGACCCAGCATGAAGCAGGTCTAAAGAGCGATGTCATGTCACTGTACGATCAGACTACCGGGTATGTAGCTGCATCTGCTGATGAGACCAAGCAGGCGCTTCTTCCTCAGATAGAAGCCGTTAAGGCTACTATTGAGTCTGATATTTCAGAGCTTGAAAGTGATTTTGCAGGCATTGGAAATGAGAGTGCTATTGCGCAGATGGCTGAGATAAGAGGACAGTATCAGAGAATGCTGAAGTTTATAGACGCTTCCATCGCCAAGTGTGATGCGGGGGACAAGGACTCGGCTTATTCTATCCTCTTTGATAAGGCTGAGATCCAGAAGGTGGCCATATTCCATTCTACAAAGGTGCTGGATCAGGCTATCAATGATTCTGCTTCATATACAACGAATTATATGACTGCCCTTCTTAAGTCAGGAAATGTAACGGCTATGATAGGCATTTTTGTCATTATAGCGCTCATAGCTGTAAGTTTCTTCATCAGCTATAAGAACATAGTTAAGAAGATAAGAAATATAGCGGATGAAGTAAATGTTATCATTTCGAACATTGAGCAGGGCAATGGTGATCTTACAGCCAGGATCATGACAAAATCAAAATCAGAGCTTTTATTCATAACTAGTGGTATCAATCATTTTATTGAGACTCTTCAGGGAATAATGAAGGATGTTAAGGATGGCTCCATAGTACTTACTGAATCTTCGGAGGAGGTAACTTCTCAGCTCCGCGTAGCAGATGACAATGTAACGAATACCTCTGCAGCTTTAGAGGAGCTGTCAGCCGGCATGGAGACGGTTTCCGGAAATGTCTCCCATATCAACGAGTCTGTGGAGGATGTTAAGGCTGCTGCTCAGGAAATTGCTGATCAGGCTACGGAAGGAACTAAGACGGCCAGCGGAATCAAGGCAGAGGCAGATGAACTTAAGGCCAGAGTAACACAGAAAAAGGCAGAAGCGGGAGATCAAGTGGAGAAGCTCTCAGGAACACTTATGGAATCTGTGCATGAGTCTGAGAAAGTTGCCCAGATCAACGAGCTTACAAAGGTTATTCTGGACATTGCCGGTCAGACAAACCTCCTTGCCCTAAATGCTTCGATTGAGGCTGCAAGGGCCGGAGAAGCAGGAAAGGGCTTCTCAGTCGTTGCTACTGAGATCAGTTCCCTTGCTGACAACAGCAGACAGACAGCTGCCAATATCCAGGATATCAGTAATGAAGTTACTGCAGCTGTTAACAACCTTGCCAAAAATGCCCAGGCTGTGCTCGACTATATAAACGGTCAGGTTATCAGCGACTATGATGAATTTGTTGCTACCGGCGAGAAATACGAGCACACTGCGGATATCATGACCGAGATGCTTGGCAGCTTCAATGCTAAGGCAGAGAATCTAAATGATATCATGACTGAGATGGTAGAATCTGTTCAGCTTATCAGCACTTCAGTCCTTGAGAGCTCGCAGGCTATAGCCCAGTCCGCCGAAAGCTCACAGGAGATTGTCGGTGGTATCAAGAAGATCACCGAGGCTATCGACAGGAACAATGAAGTTACAGAGCAGCTTTCAGATACTACTCAGAAATTTACTTTACTGTAAATAAAGACCTAAAAAAGCCCTCGGAGCCTTGTGCTCTGAGGGCTTTAAGTGTTTTACATGAGTTTTTCATCGTAGATTGCGCGCTTTCCGCCAACATATTTGGGCCTGTGACGGGCACAGATGATATGTGCCTGACCGATCTTGCGAAGTGATATACGCATTGGTACCACAACGCTGTGCATATGCATTCCTATCATTGTTCCGCCTATGTCGATTCCGGCGTCAGCTTTTGCGCCGATATTTTCTACAAGTACAGGGTCCTCAAACCTCTCGTAGCACACTGTTCCGAAGGCTCCCCCTGCATGATTGGGCTGGGGGATGGCGTTTACCTGCTCAAATCCGTATTTCTCCATGGTAAATCTGTCTACTACAAGTGCTCTGTTTAAGTGTTCGCAGCACTGAGCGGCAGGAAGTATGCCTCTTTCACGAAGCACGGGGATTATGCCGTCATATACAGCATTGGCAGAATCCATGTTGGTGGCAGTACCGATCTGGTCACCAAGGATTTCACTGGAGGAACAGCCTATTACAAAGATGGAGCCCTCCTTAAGGCCGGCTGCATCAAGAATTTCGGTAACAGCCTGTTTTGCCTGGTCTTTTATTGAAGAATAGTCCATTATATCACCGCCTGGTATAGATTTATTCAAGCTCCATTGCCTTGAAAATCCTGATAAGTCCTGCCCTGTAGCATAAAAGCAGGGAACCGGCAACTCCAAGAAATGCCTGTGCAATCTCGTATGGGAGCTTTAGCATGGCATACTCAAAGGTACTGTATACAAAGGTCTTGCCGAGAGTATACCCAACTACCATTATAACAGCACCAATTAAAGTAGCAAGAAGCGAGCGGATAAATTGTGCATGTTTTGATTTGCCGAGCCCGGAGTGAGCTATAAGAGAAATAAGGACTGCCTGAAGCCCGTGGGTTACCAGTGAAACAAACATCGGAAGTGGATAGAATATCATATCGCCCAAAAAGGACCCGACGCCTCCTACGATAAAAGCAGCAACCGGGTCCAGCAAAAGAGCTGCTGTACAGATTATCATATCGCACAGGTAAAGATGACCGCCCGGAACCGGGATACCAAAGCTGGACATGATGATGTTAAGGGCCATAAATACGCCGGTGATGGTCACCCATCTTATTCTGTTAGTCTGCCTAAGAGTTTTCATAGTTCAATGATAGCCACATTCGGGATTATCTGCAATAAAGATTTATGATTTATCGCAGATTACATGTTATAATACAAATAGGGTGTTTTTACACGAGGGGTGTTATGGATAGTATCGATACTCAGACCAAAAAAGAGTACGATCATATCGATGAGCTGACAGGATTTCACAATCTTAACGGAATCCTGAGCCATTTACAAAGTAATGATGACTATTCTGCAGGGAGCAGTTCGGTTATCATCTATTTGAATGTCATGAACTTCAAGGCATTCAATCAGAAATACGGCTTTTTAGGAGGCAATGAGTTCCTGAGAGGACTGGCCTTAGAAATTCGAAATATCTTTCCTAATGAACTTGTAGCCCGTACCGGCGGCGATCAGTTCATTATCCTGGCAGATTCCCTTGAGGAAAAAGAAATAACGGACAGGCTTTCACGTCTTAGTGAAGCGGTAATAGCACACGAAAAGGGACTTCGTATGCGTATTAAGGCTGGCATCTATCAGGCTGTGGGAGATGAGGAAGACCCGGTTGTCATGATAGACAGGGCTAAGATAGCCTGCGACGATATCATTAAGGTCTACGATAAGGACTTCAATTTCTATGATGATGCGCTCAGCAAAAGAAATGAGCTGCGTCAGTACGTTATCGACAACTTTGAAAATGCCTTCAAGCAAAGGTACTTTAAGGTTTATTATCAGAAGGAAGTCAGGGCTCTTACAGGTAAAGTCTGTGGCTATGAGGCCCTTGCCAGGTGGCAGGATCCTGTAATGGGAATAATATCACCTGCTATCTTCGTTGAAGTACTTGAAGATGTTCATCTGATACATAAGCTGGATACCTATATCATAGACATGGTATGTGCCGATCTGAGGGAAGACATTGACAGCGGTTTTGTTGTTGAACCTATTTCTGTAAACCTTTCTCAGCTGGATTTTGAACTGTGCGATATTCTGGCGGAAATCGATAAGTGCAGAGCCAAATATAACATTCCTGTAGAGTTTCTTCATGTTGAGGTGACAGAGTCGGCTATTTCCACCGGCTCCGGTTTCCTCGGTGAACAGATAAAGAGGTTCAGGGACGCAGGATATGAGGTCTGGATGGATGACTTTGGATCAGGCTATAGTTCTTTTAACAACCTGAAGAACTATGACTTTGATATGCTTAAGATTGACATGGATTTCCTGCGGACCTTCGAGACCAATAAAAAAACAAAAGTTATTCTTGCGGCCATAGTAAATATGGCCAAAGAACTGGGAATACATACCCTGGCAGAGGGAGTTGAGACCCAGGAACAGTATGATTTCCTAAAGAGAATAGGTTGTGAGAAACTTCAGGGATATCTTTTTGGAAAGCCAAAACCCGTATCTGATTTTGTCAGGGAAGTAGATTGCAGTCTGGAAACTTGCGAAGACAACGCATTTAACAGATACTATGATGCGATTGGTCAGGTTAACTTTCTGGGAACAACTCCCCTGCGGGATAAGACGATGGAGATAATGAGCAACCTTCCCATTGCACTTGCAGAAAAGGAAGACGGAAAGCCTCCTGTTTATCTCTACGTTAATAGTGCTTTCCATAATTTCCTTAGTACGTTGGGTATCGCGGATAAGGATGAAGCCAACAAAAAGTATTCCAAACTTGATGACCTTCCTGAGATGAGGGAGTATATTGCTCTCTTGGAGAGGGCGGAAAAGGCTGACAATCACAGATCAGAGGCCAATATTATCACCAATGGGAATATAGTAAGGCATAAGGTGAGATTCCTTTCAAGACATGATAATAAGATGGCTTTTGCTATTGTGTCCAGGAATGTATCCGTTCATGAAGAGTCGGATACTGCAGATTCACTGCATGTTGCAATGGCTCATGTTTTCAATCAGTACTTCAGGGTGGATCTGTATCATGAAAAGGGGACAGTGGAGAATATCTATCTTAACACCGACCAGCTGGCTGTAGCTGACAAGGAAATGGATGCTGTGGAGGCAGTGAAGATTTATTCGGAAATGTATCTCTATCCTGAAGACAGGGAGAGGTTCAGGAAATTTTATGACATCACCACTATCAGAGACAGGTGCGAGGAACAGGGAAGAAGCTATGTAGTTGACTATTATCATTCCGGAATTCCCGGTGATAAGGGAAGAATGCAGATGTACATGTTACTGCCGTTCTATTATAATAACAGTTGGAAATACATCTCCTGCTGCAGATATGCAGACGAGATAAGAGACAACGTTTGGAAATGATGGGATGAGCATAGATGCTTGAGTTTTGTTTTGGGGCGTCCGGAGCGGGGAAGAGCACCGGACTTTATAGAGAGGTTATCAGAAGGAGCATAGAGGAGCCCGGCACCGATTTTTTGATAATTGTGCCGGACCAGTTCACGATGCAGACCCAGTGGGATGTAGTAAACATGCATCCCCAGAAGGCCATCATGAACATCGACATATTGAGCTTTGGCAGACTTTCTCACAGAGTATTTGAGGAGACAGGCCATGGCTCTTTTTCTGTGCTTGATGATATAGGAAAGAGCCTGGTGCTTAGGCGCGTTTCCGACATGCTTGGGGACAATCTTCCTGTTATAGGAAGGAATATGCATAAGCCCGGCTACATCGACGAGGTGAAGTCCACAATCTCCGAGTTCATGCAATATGGCATCGGAGACAGTGAGCTTGCCCTCCTTGAGGAAAAGAGCTGTAAAAAAGGCGCACTTAACGCCAAGATAAAAGACCTAAGACTTTTATATCGGGAGTTCCTTAAATATATTGAGGGGCAGTTTATCACCACTGAGGAGACGCTGGATATACTTTGTAAGGCGCTGCCTTCCTCAGACCTTATAAGGGACAGCGTGATCATTTTTGATGGCTTTACGGGCTTTACCCCCATTCAGTACAGGGTGATAAAAGAGCTTTTGACCCTGGCAAAGCAGGTCGTGGTATCTGTAACCATAAGCCCTGAGGAAGACCCTTACGATGGTCAGTTCCAGGAGCAGGAGCTTTTTATGCTCAGCAAAAAGACTGTCCGGGATCTGGAGAAACTGGAATTTGAGGTCCAGAGGGCGAAAGGCTCCACAGTTTCTGACTTTGAGACCTTCAGACAGCTCCGCCACAGCGAAAATCCGGACCGGTTTTATAAAGAACAACCGGTTGCAAGACTTAAGGGAAATGAGCCACTGGCCTTCCTTGAGAGATCTCTTTTCCGCTATAAGACAGAGAAATTCACCAAAGAGAACAATTCAATCTTCCTGTATGAGGCTTCAAGCCTGTCTGAGGAGGTGAGACAGACTCTCATCAGGATTTCCGACCTTGTGAGGAATGAGGGCTACGCCTACAGGGATATTGCGCTGGTTTGCGGATCTTTGGAGAACTACGGGAATATTATCGCAAGATATGCGGATAAGTTTGACATTCCGGTCTATATTGACCAGAACACCAGCATCCTTTTGAATCCTTTTATCGAATATGTCACCAGCGCTTTGAATATAGTCATTTCGGGCTATAGATATGAGGACGTGTTCCACTACATGAGAAGCGGAATGACAGGCTTTGACAGGGGGGATATCGATCTTCTGGAGAACTATGTAAGGGCACTTGGAATCAGGGGCACAAAGGCATGGGAGGACAAGTTCCTTAGAAGGATGCCCGCCAGGTTTACATCCCGCAAGACCGGAGAGAGTGCAGATGAGAGGCAGGTTAAGATACTTGAGACCTTAGAGGGCATGAGAGCTCAGGTAACCTCAGATCTTAAACCTTTATTTGACAATAAGAACGGCACGGTAAAAGAGTTGACAGCAGCACTTTTGGCTGTGATTGAAGGCAATAATTCCCAGGAGAAACTCCTTGCTTATAAGGAAAACTTCGAGAAGGAAGGAGATTTAAAGAAAGCCAGGGAGTACGACCAGATCTATGGTAAGGTGATAGCTCTTTTGAACCAGATGGACAGCCTTATCGGGGATGAGAAGCTGGAGCTTAAGGAGTTTAAGGAGCTTCTAAGTACGGGATTTGGAGAAATATCCGTTGGAACCATCCCACAGGATGTAGACAGGATAATAGTTGGAGACATAGAAAGGACCAGGCTCAAAGAGGTCAGGGTTCTGTTTTTCGTGGGCGTAAATGACGGAAATATCCCCAAGAGCGCCGGAAGCGGAGGTATTCTTTCCGATATAGACAGGCAGTTTCTTATGGATCTTGGGACTGAGGTGGAATTTGCGCCAACTCCAAGGCAGCAGATGTACATACAAAGGCTGTATCTGTACATGAACCTGACAAAGCCCACAGATAAGCTGTATCTGTCCTATTCGGTGATAGGAGGGGACGGGAAGAGCTTAAGTCCTGCTTATCTTATCTTTAAACTACGGGAGATGTTTGAGAACCTGATAGTGGAAAGACCGGAAGAGGGCGGCTTTGAGAGCCAGAATGTGGCGATAAAGGACAGCTTTGACACCTTATCCTCCATGATGAGGGAATATGCCTCGGGAAGGCTTTCAGAGACTGAGAGAAAAGAACTTTTCAGCCTTTGCAGGGTTCTCTCCGGAGAGGGCAGCGGAAGATATATGAACGCTTTGCTGGAGGCGGCATTTAAGCACTACGAATCAGTTCCCATGGCAAAGACTCTGGCTGTGGCACTCTACGGAGCCACTCTGGAGAACAGTGTCAGCAGGCTTGAGCAGTTTGCCGGATGTGCCTATGCCCACTTCATAAAGTACGGACTTCGTCTTGATGAGAGAAGGGAATATGAATTTGAAGCTTCAGACCTGGGTAACGTTTTCCATAAGGTTTTGGAGGAATATACAGGTCAAATAATAACTGAAGGTATTGATTGGAGTACCCTGTCAAAAGAGAAATCTGATGAGATGTTAAATGTGGCTTTAACAAAATGTGTTGAGGGCTACAAGGATACCGTACTTCTTAGTAATTCCCGCAATCAGTATATGATCCGGCGCATCAGAAGGATTCTTGAAAGGACTGTTGACACCCTTCAGTATCAGATCTCCAAGGGGACCTTTGAACCTGCCTTTGTGGAGATGAGTTTCAGCGAGGCAGGCAATATTGATGAGATCAATGTAAATCTGTCCGAGGATGAGAAAAACGCCATAACAACGCGCATGAAGCTTGTTGGAAAGATTGACCGAATAGATTTATGCAAAGACGAAGACCATGTTTATATCAAGGTGATGGATTTTAAATCCGGAGCCCATAAGTTTAATCTGGCATACCTCTATTACGGTCTGCAGCTGCAATTGGTGATGTATATGAATGTTGCCATGGCTACCCAGAAGAAGTTATCCCCGGAAAAAGAGGTGATTCCCGCAGCGATTCTTTACTATCATGTGGAAGACCCCATGGTTGACGCAAAAGAAGAAATGATAGCAGATGATATCAATAACAAGATAAAAAACGAGCTGAAAATGACCGGATTGGTAAACGGAGATCAGACTATTATTCAGATGCTGGACAATGGCTTAAACTCTAAGTCTGACATAATTCCTGTGGGTATAAACAAGGACGGAAGCTTTTCTGCATACTCTCAGGTGGCTACCGGGGAGCAATACTCTGCTATTTCAGGATTTGTAAACAGGAAGATAAGAGAGTTTGGGAAAAGGATCCTTAATGGTGATATTCAGATTGACCCCTATGAGGACGATAAGAGGAGTTCATGTACCTATTGCTCCTTCAGATCAATATGCGGATACGATGAGAAGATAAACGGCTTTAAGAAGAGAAAGCTTGGCATTTCTCCAAATGAAGCTCTGGAACAGATAATGAGAGAAGACAGCGAGACAGAATAATGGCAGAGGTTAAGTTTACGAAGGAACAACAGGCAGTCATCGATGCAAGGGACTGTAACATACTGGTATCTGCTGCAGCCGGATCAGGTAAGACGGCTGTACTTGTAGAGCGCATCATCAGGATGATCGAAAAGGACCTGGACGTGGATCATCTTCTGGTGGTTACCTTTACCAAGGCTGCTGCTTCCCAGATGAAAGAAAAAATAACAAAAGCTATCCAGGAGGAGCTGTCTAAAGACCCGGAAAATGGCCATCTCCAGAAGCAGGAAACTCTGATCCACAACGCCCAGATCACAACTATTGACTCATTCTGTCAATATATTATCAGGAATAATTTCAATGCTATCGGTCTTGATCCATCCTTCAGAGTCGGGGATGAAGGAGAGCTTAAGCTTCTGCAGGAGGAAGTAATGGCAGAGCTCATGGAAGATGAGTATGAGGCTGCAGGTGACGCTTTGGACAGCGATTTTCTCTTTTGCATGGATTATTTCGCTACAGGGAGTTCTGATAAAAAGGTTGAGGAATATATTAATCAGTTATTTAAGTTTTCCATGAGTATGCCATTTCCTGATGATTGGATCAAAGACAGGGGACGTGACTATGAGGCACCGGAAGGAGACTTTGATGAACTTCCCTGGGTAAAGGAATGTGTGACCTATGCAAAAAGGGTTCTTAAAGAAGCTGAAGCAAGGATAGACAGCGCCATAAGACTTTGCCTTGAGCCTGATGGCCCATACATGAATGAACCTATATTAAATGACGACAAAGCAAGTATTGAAGCGGCTTTGAAATATGATACCTACGATGCCCTGTTTGACGGCATTCGCGGAATTTCCTTTGCCAGATTGTCAGGAAAAAAGGACCCTTCCGTCAATGCCGATAAGCGTGAACAGGTCAAAGACATCAGGGACGGAGTTAAAAAGAGCATAAACGGGCTGATGGAGAAATATTTTGCTCTCACTTCCGGGACTATCATTTCCCAGATGGAGCTTTGTGACCGGGCAGTCAAAGAACTGTGCAGACTTACTCTGGAATTTAAATCCAGATTTGATAATAAGAAAAGGGAAAAACAGCTCATAGATTTTGCGGATATGGAGCACTTTGCCCTGGATATTCTGGTGGAGCATCCATCTGAGGATGAGTGCCGTGGTCTGTCAGCTCAGGAGATACTTGATATCTGCAGGCCTTCTGTGGTTGCCCTTGAGTACAGGGAGTTCTTTAAGGAGGTCCTTATTGATGAGTATCAGGACAGCAACAATGTTCAGGAGATGATCCTTAAGGCTATTTCAGGAGAAAAGGCTGATATATCCGAGAGATTCATGGTGGGCGACGTCAAGCAGAGTATCTACAAGTTCAGGCTGGCAAGGCCCGAGATATTCATGGATAAGCTTGGGCGCTACAGCAAGGAAGCGGATGCAACTGACAAAAGGATCGACCTTCATAATAATTTCAGAAGCAGGATAGAGGTCCTTGACGGTACCAACTATATCTTCAGAAAGATAATGGGAGATGACCTTGGAGGCGTTGATTATGATGAGGATGCCCTTTTAAGGCTTGGAAATCCCTTCGATGATCCGGTATATGATGTAACCCCGGAGCTTATAATGCTTGACGGAAAGGACGTCCTGGATGCTGATGAGGCTGATGAAGTCATAAGTGAGATGACAGGAAGGGAGAAGGAAGCTCTGGCTGTTGCCCAGAGGATCCATGCCCTCCGCTGGGAAAAGCCTGATCTTCAGTACAAGGACATTGTCATTTTGTTAAGGTCCCTGTCCGGATGGGATGACGTCTTTAAGGACGTTTTGGAAAGCCAGGGGATTCCGACTTATATCGAGTCAAAAAGCGGATATTTTGAGGCTACAGAGGTTTCTGTGCTTCTGGATCTTCTGTCGGTCATAGATAACCCGAGGCAGGACATACCTCTTGTTGCCGTGATGCACTCACTGATCGGGGGATTTTCTGATGAGGAGCTTGCCAGGATCCGTGTTGCGATGGACAAGTGCTCTGAAAAGAGCCTGTCCGGAACTTTCTACGAGGGATTGAAGATCCTTTCGGAAATGGAGGATTTCAGGGATCAGGATGCTTTTTGTGGCCTGGATGAAGCTCTTTTGGCCGGGATAAAAGAGTTCCTGACCATGATCGACGAACTAAGGACCATGGCCACCTATACCCCTGTACATGAGCTGCTCCAGATCATTATAGACAGAACTGATTACGAGGCTATAGTGACTGCTCAGCCCGCGGGCAATCAAAGGAGGGCCAATATTGAGCTCCTTCTCACCAATGCGGCCAATTTCGAAAAGACCAGCTTTAAGGGGCTTTTCCACTTTGTAAGATATATTGAGCACCTGAAAACTGTACAGGTGGACTATGGTGAGGCGGGAATAATCGATGAGAATGCCGATGTGGTCCGCATTATGAGCATACATAAGAGCAAGGGACTTGAGTTCCCTGTGGTTTTCGTATCCGGTCTGTCCAAGGAGATGAATTTCAGGGATTCCCAGGGAGACCTTATCACGGATATGGATCTGGGAATAGGCGTAAAGTGCATAAATACTGAACTTAGGGTTAAGTATGACACCTTAAAGCGCCAGGTGATTGCTTCCAGGATGAACATGGAGAGCCTTGGCGAGGAGATAAGGGTGCTCTATGTTGCACTTACAAGAGCCAAGGAGAAGCTGATCCTGACTGCCTTTGAAAAGGACCTTGCAAAGAGCCTTAATGCCGCGATTGGGCAGATACCGGCTATTTCAGGTGGTGACAGGCTTTTGCCCTATTCATTAAGGGGCGGTGCAAAGAGCTACTTCGACCTTGTCCTTCCGGCGCTGATAAGGCATCCGGCTCTTGAGGGCGTCCTTGAAAAGTACCAGCTTAATAAGGATGTATATCAGGATAAGAAGGATACTGCCGGTGTTCCGGCTTTCCATTTCACGGCTCTTGGAGAAAAGGACCTGAAGGAGAACGGTGTCAGGGAGGCTCTTGGAGGCGTGCTCCGCCGTGAGGAACTTAGATCAGTCCTCAAAGCCACTGTTGATGCGGGATTTAAGGGTAATATCGCAAATGCTGATAAACACAGCGTTTCTGACAATGATACGGCTGAAAGCCAGGAAATAAGCGAATCGGCAGGTCATATCGCGAATGCCGATGAATACTGGGATCTGCAGCTTTGTGAGAGACTCCGAGCCAAGTTTTACGCGGAGTATGCCCACAACGATCTCAAAGGTCTTTTCACCAAGACTTCAGTTTCAGAGCTCAAGAAAAAGAGCTACGTGGAAGAGACAGAGATAAGTGCTCATGAGGCGCCCTTCGCCCAGAGTATGGACGCACAGCAAATATTCGCTGAGCCTGAAAAAGGCGACCTGCAGCCTGACGGCGCATTTGTCGGCGATGCAGTTTCTACAGACGGTCAGCCTGCAGGCAATAAAACCTCCCACGGCCTTACCGGGGCAGAGCGTGGAACTGCCTACCATAGGATCATGGAACTTTTGGATGGGGAAATATATGGCGACGAATCGCTGATGGAGAAAGCCAGGGAGGGAGCCTTTGATCCTGTTTCTAAAAAACTCTATGCCTGGGGCATGAAAAAAGCCTCTGAAGGGTGGCTTAGCCCTGAGGAGCAGCGAGCTGTCTGGACACCGGATATTACTGCCTTTCTTGCTACTGACCTTGGAAGGAGAATGGGGGAGGCTTTCCGCCGGGGGGAGCTTATGCGGGAGAAACCCTTCATGATGGGGGTTCCTGCTGACGAGCTTGACCCCAAATTCCCCAAGGAGGAAATGGTACTGGTTCAGGGTATTATTGATGCCTGGTTCATTGAAGGGGATGATCTTGTCCTTTTGGATTACAAGACAGACCGTGTTGAAGAAGAAAAGACCCTTGTGGACAGATACAGGGTTCAGCTCGACCTCTACAAGAGGGCTCTTGAAGCTGCTACCTGTCGAAAGGTAAAGGAAGTCTACATCTATTCCTTCGCCCTGTCCAAAGCGATTGAATTATAAAACAGGTAAATCCCTTTACAGGAACGTGTAGGCCAGCGCAACGGCGTTGGCTGCAGCGTGCACAAGGATGGGAATAGTCAGGATGGGCCGTTTATAATAGCTGTAGGTGATAAGAAGCCCCATGAGAAAGCCGTAAAGCATCTGAACAGGATTAAGATGATAAATACCAAAGAGAGCTGCAGTTATCAGTATGGAGACTGCAGCTTTTTTGATGCGCTTATTTAGCAGATTAAAGATGAAATACCTGAAGATGATCTCTTCAAGGCAGGGAGTCACAAGGCAGTAAAGAGCTATCAGCACAAAGAGTGACTCTGATACCCCCAAAAGGCCCTGACTGGCATCTTCAAAGGAGGAGAGCCCGGTAAGGCCTGTGAAATTGAATATAAGGGTCAGGATAAATGCGGCAAAAGCCCCAATCCCGGCCCACATAATATATTCATACCATTTTGGTTTAACAGAATTAAGCTTCATACTGACTGCCTCCGGAGTCAAAATAAGAGAGATTAAAGCCCGCCCCGGTTTAGTCTCCAAGGAAGAAATCCCTAAGATCTTCAACAGTGGCGGCTATGTAGTCGGCGCCGGCTTCATCCATCTCTTTTCTGCTTCCATAACCGTATAGAACTCCGATACAGGGCATTCCAAAGCTGTGGGCGCCTTCTACGTCGTAGCATCTGTCACCTATCATGACGGACTTTTCCTTTACAAGGCGGATTAGCTGGCCTTCATCAGGACTGCCATGGCCGGCATTAGCAAGACCATGCTCCAGAGCCATAGCTCCAAGCTGCCGAAGGACTTCCTCAATTACCTCGGATTTCTTCGACCTGGTTCCGTCCAGCTCACAGCCAACCACCACATCAAAGTATTTATCTATATCAAAGTGGTCAAGGACCTTGTGGATTAAGACAATGGGCTTACTGGAGGCAATGGCGATAACGTAACCCTCGTCCTTTAGCTCTTTTAACAGAGTCTCCATTCCGGGATAGACACTGTTTTCAAAAACGCCGGTCTTGTTGTAGTACTCCCTGAAATGACCGATGGCTTCCCAGGCCTGCTCCTTGGAAAAACCGTATCTTTCTATAAAACTCTTATCAAGAGGAGGCCCTACAAAGAGCCTAAGGCGCTCTGCGTCTGCTTCTTCGATATTATATCTGGAAAGCGCTATCTGAGCGGCTTTCATAATGCCGGGTCCGGAATCGGTCACCGTTCCGTCAAGATCAAACAAAAGAAACTTGAATTTATCCATAAAAACCTCCAAAACTCTATTGACAACCCCGGGTTATAAGTGTTTAATTGTCATTGAACAAAATAACCGCTAGGGGAGCTATGCTGAGAGTGTACGTGCCTTGCACGTCTAACCCTTATTACCTGACCCGGATAATACCGGCGT
>DFGW01000140.1 GCA_002372465.1 Butyrivibrio sp. UBA3740 | reverse complement strand
CACCCGGATGCTGGTAAGACCACCCTCACAGAGAAATTTCTTTTGTACGGTGGTGCCATCAATATGGCGGGTTCCGTAAAGGGTAAGGCTACGGCCAGACATGCGGTATCTGACTGGATGGAGATCGAGAAGCAAAGAGGAATTTCAGTTACATCTTCAGTTCTCCAGTTCAACTTTGAGGGATGCTGTATCAACATTCTGGATACCCCGGGACACCAGGATTTCTCGGAGGATACCTACAGAACTCTTATGGCTGCGGATTCAGCAGTAATGGTAATCGATGCCAGCAAGGGTGTTGAGGCACAGACCAGAAAGCTCTTTAAAGTCTGCGCCATGAGTCATATTCCGATCTTTACCTTTATCAACAAGCTGGACAGGGATGCCATGGACACCTTTGACCTTCTTGATGATATTGAGAATAACCTTGGAATCGCCACATGTCCCATGAACTGGCCAATTGGTTCAGGTAAGAACTTCAAGGGCATCTATGACAGAAGAGAGGGACACATTGTTACTTTCTCTGAGACCCAGAAGGGAACCAAGGAGGGAAAAGAGACTATCATCAATCTTGATGATAAAGCAGCAATTGATTCTGAAATCGGTCAGGATGCTTTTGATACTCTCACAGGAGAGATTGAGCTTTTGGACGGAGCAGGAGCAGAGTATGATCTTGAAAAGGTAAGAGCCGGTCAGCTTACTCCGGTATTTTTCGGATCAGCCCTTCAGAACTTTGGCGTAGAGCTCTTTTTACATCACTTCCTTAAGATGGCCACTCCTCCAACAGGAAGAGTATCTGCTGACGGAGAGAAGATCGATCCTCTTGAGAGCGATTTCTCTGCCTTTGTCTTCAAGATTCAGGCTAACATGAACAAGGCCCACAGAGACAGGGTTGCCTTCATGAGAATCTGTTCAGGAAGATATGATGCTGACAAGGAAGTTAAGCATGTACAGAGCGGAAAGGTAATGCGTCTTTCACAGCCTCAGCAGCTTATGGCAGATGAGAGAAAGATCCTTTCAGAGGCTTATGCAGGAGATATAATGGGTGTGTTTGATCCGGGCATTTTCTCCATAGGAGATACGGTCTGCATGCCTAAGGACAATATAAGGTACGAGGGTATCCCTACCTTCGCCCCGGAGCATTTCGCAAGGGTAAGACAGGTTGATACCATGAAGCGTAAACAGTTCGTAAAGGGTATCACACAGATCGCCCAGGAGGGTGCTATCCAGATCTTCCAGGAGTACAACACCGGACTTGAAGAGATAATTGTAGGAGTAGTTGGTGTTCTTCAGTTTGATGTATTGAAGTTCAGGCTGGAAAGCGAGTACAATGTAGATATCATTCTTGAGAGTCTTCCATATGAGTACATCAGATGGGTGGACAATGAGGATGTGGACATGTCAACACTTGTTGGAACATCAGATATGAAGAAGATAAAGGATATGCACGAGCGGCCACTTCTTTTGTTTGTAAACGAGTGGAGTGTAGGCATGACCATGGAGAGGAACAAGGGGCTTATTCTTTCAGAGTTCAAGAAGAACTGATGAGGTAGTATTTGGGAGAAGTTTTTTTGAGTAAATTGGGGATCATTTCCAGAAAAATAGTTACCACTATGCTCACGGCAGTAGTTGCTTTTGAGGCTTTGTCGGGATGCGGCTATTCCAGCGTGGATGATTATCTCAGGGACCTGGGGATATTGGACCCTGCAGAGTATGATGACCTTGACCAGGTGGCTCCTGTCCAGGAGATATCTACGGTGACCTTTGAGTATGACACTGAAGAGGCATCGGTAGCTGCCTCGGAGGAGTTTTCGGTAGAAGAGCAGCCTACCCTGGAGCTTACTTTGGAGGATCCTGAAGCAGAAGAGGGAGAGGAAACTGATCAGGGGACTCATGTCGACGATCAGTTTTCCAAGACCTACAGGAACATCAAGGACTCTGAGTCTGATGAGGAAGTAAGATCTGCAAGGAAAGCCATGGGGCTTACGGAAAGTGGCATAAACGCCCTTAAGGCTGAGCAAAAGGGCTTATATGCCTATGAGCTTCTCACGGACGCGGGCAAGACTCTTTATGTTGAGATGCTCTCTATCCTTCGCAATATGGGAAGTGATGTAACTGTCTCCACCACCAGTGATGATGCCATTGAGCTTGTATTTGAATATGTCATGGCGGATCACCCGGAGATCTTTTACGTGGATGGATATCAGTACACCAATTATTCTGTTGATGATGTTATCACCAGGATCTCTTTTACCGGCAATTATCTCTACGGAGAGGATGAGGTAAAGAAAAGGCAGGGCAAGATCAATGAAGCAGTTAACAAGTGTCTTGCCGGGGCACCATCCTCCGAGGATGACTACTACGCCATCAAATATATTTACGAGTACCTTATTGCCAATACAGAGTATGACATGAATGCGGCAGACAATCAGAATATATGCTCTGTATTCATAAACGGAAAGAGCGTTTGTAACGGCTATGCCAAGGCTGCCCAGTACCTTTTGGGTAAGCTTGGAATCCAGAGCACTCTGGTGACCGGAACCGTCAATACCAAGAACAGCGTTGGCGTAAGACATGCCTGGAACCTGGTGCTTTGCAATGATGCTTTCTACTATCTGGATGTGACCTGGGGAGATGCCTCCTACCAGACAGTATCCGGTGAGAGTGCAGATGCCACCAAGCTTCCTGAAGTCAATTACGATTATCTCAACGTGACAACCAAGGAGATAAACAGTAATCATGTCATCTCGGATATCATAGAGATGCCTGTATGCAACAGCATGACGGATAATTATTATGTCCGGGAGGATGAGTATTTTACCACTGCCGAGATGGGGCTTGTGGGAGATCTGTTTGACAGAAGGTACAAAGATGGCAGCAGCAATGTGACCATTAAGTGTGCCACTGACGGAATCTATGACACTCTTTTTGAGGAGCTCATTACAAACCGCCGTGTATTTGAGTGCCTGCAGGGGGATACATCACAGGTATCCTATACAACCTTTGAGGACACCAGGACTATAATCTTTTGGATATAAACTGCATATTTTGGATTTAATATGCGGATTATGGTATAATTATAAAGAAATATGCATAAAAGTAAGAGGTAAGAAGCAATGACAAAAGAAAATGCAGAGATTGGATCAGTTAAGATTGCAGACGATGTAGTAGCAAGAATCGCAGCTCTTGCAGCGTTGGAGTGTGACGGAGTATCAGCTATGGCAGGCAACTATACCAGCGATGTCCTGGAGAAGGTTGGACGTAAGAATCTCTCCAAGGGAGCAAAGGTAATAGTTGGATCAGGGGACGTAAAGGTTGACCTTGCCCTTATGATGTCCTATGGCTTTAATATTCCCGCAACCTGTCAGCAGGCTCAGACCAAGGTTAAGGCTTCTATCGAGAACATGACCGGCTTGAATGTTACTGATGTTAACATCAGGATCGCCGGAATCACAATGCCTAAGGCTTAAGAGGAATTGGTATTTATATGAACAGATCAGAACTTAGAGAGCAGGTTTTTAAGCTGCTGTTTCGCGTTGAGTTTAACCCTATTGAGGAGATGTCAGAGCAGGAGGAGCTTTTCACTATCACCTCTGACAAGGAATTTTCCACCAAAGACGCGGATTATATAAGAGAAAAATATGAGAATATCGCTTCAAAACTCCCGGAGATTGATGAAGCTATCAACAAGGAGACAACAGGATGGAACACCTCCAGGATCGCCAAGGTTGATCTGACTATTCTTCGACTTGCTATTTATGAGATCAAGTACGACGAGTCAGTACCTACAGGAGTTGCGATCAATGAGGCTGTGGAGCTTGCCAAGAAATTTGGCCAGGACGGCTCCCCATCATTTGTAAATGGAGTGTTGGCGAAATTTGCGCAGTGAATATACAGT
>DFGW01000148.1 GCA_002372465.1 Butyrivibrio sp. UBA3740 | reverse complement strand
GACTATGTTGAGTGTATGTGGCTGATCCTTCAGAACGACAAGCCTGAGGACTTTGTTATCGCCACAGGTGTACAGCACTCTGTTCGTGAGTTCGCTCAGCTGGCATTCCACTATGCAGGAATCGAGCTTGAATTCAAGGGCGAAGGCATCAATGAGAAGGGTTATGACAAGGCTACAGGAAAGGTTCTTGTTGAGGTTTCAGAAGACTTCTACAGACCTACAGATGTTGTAAACCTTTGGGGCGATCCATCCAAGGCAAAAGAAAAGCTTCACTGGAATCCTCAGTCAACATCCTTCGAGGAGCTTGTAAGGATCATGGTTGAGCACGATATGAAGAAGGTTGCCGTTGAAAGAGCTAACGAGCACGTTAAGTTCAACCTGGCAGAGTTCCTTGAAAAAGGTATTGATAAGTAATCAGAGAGGTATGCCGATATGATGGAAAAGAACGCTAAGATATATGTAGCAGGCCACAGAGGAATGGTTGGCTCTGCTATCGTAAGAGAACTGAAAAAACAGGGTTATAACAACATTATAACCAGGACCCACAGAGAGCTTGACCTCATAAGACAGGATCAGGTAGAGAACTTTTTTGCAGAGGAAAAGCCTGAATATGTTTTCCTGGCTGCTGCAAAGGTTGGCGGAATCATGGGTAACTCCCAGGCTCTTGCAGACTTTATGTATGAAAACATGATTCTGGAGATGAACGTAATCAACTCAGCCTGGAAGAACGGCTGTAAAAAGCTTGAGTTTTTAGGATCATCCTGTATCTACCCAAGAATGGCACCACAGCCCATGAAGGAGAGCTGCCTTCTCACATCTGAGCTCGAGAAGACCAATGAGGCCTATGCCCTTGCAAAGATCTCAGGACTTAAGTACTGCGAATATCTCAACAAGCAGTACGGAACCGACTATATCTCCGTAATGCCCACAAACCTTTACGGACCAAACGACAACTACCACCCGACTCATTCACATGTACTTCCTGCTCTCATCCGCCGTTTCCATGAGGCCAAGGAGCAGAATCTCCCCTATGTAACCTGCTGGGGCGACGGAAGTCCGCTTCGTGAATTCCTGTATGTAGACGACCTTGCTAACCTTTGCGTATTCCTTATGAATAACTACAGTGGCAATGAAACAGTAAACGCCGGAACAGGAAAAGAGCTTACTATCAAGCAGCTTACTGAGAAGGTTGCCAAGATTGTCGGATATGAAGGCGAGATCCGCTGGGATCCTTCAAAGCCTAACGGAACACCAAGAAAGCTTTTGGATGTTTCCAAGGCGAAAGAGCTTGGCTGGACCTACACCACAGAGCTTGATGACGGAATACGCCTTGCTTATGAAGACTTCCTTAATAATCCTATGAGGGCTGAAAGGTAACAATTATTAAAGACCCTAAGTCAAATTATTTGACTTAGGGTCTTTGCACGTCGATTTATATCAATTAAATTCAGCAACTATATAAGTCTCCCCTGTATCACTGTAGTAGTACGCAATTCCCACAGATGTAAAGGAGGATCTCATTACATTTGCCTTGTGTGTAGGGCTTAGAAGCCAGGCAAGCACAACATTCTCCGGCTGTGACTGATTGCAGTTGACTGCATGTGCCAGATTCTCACCATTTGTTATGGATGATACCGTCTGCCAGGACTGACCGTTTGGCCTTGTGTGGGAAAACCTGGTGGCACATTCCTGCGCCCTTGTCTGGGCCACCGAGGCAAGAGAAGCATCATAAGAAACCTCATCAAGTCCCGCCTGAGACCTGGCGTAGTTCAAAAGGTCAAGGATTTCTTCCTCACTTGCCGCCTTAACCGTAACAGGATGAAACAAAATTCCTATTAATACTGCTGTCAATAAAACTACCAAAGCTCTCTTCATAAGACAAATCCCCCTTAAGCTTCGATACATACAGCTCTTTCCTTGTATGTACTCATGATACTTTATTTCGTATCAGAAATCTCAAAGATACAGTCTTTTGAGAGAGAATTCAGTTTCTATTTAGAATTGTTCATTTTCCTTTAATTTTCAATCGTTTACGGAATTAAAATTTAATAACTTAATTGGCAGTCTTAAATCCATCTTTAATATTTGAGCCCAGCAATTCCACCTCTCCTGTAAGATCATGGGTAGCAGCCGGGAATGGATAATATCCTATCTGGTCGCCCCGGGCAGGGTAATATATCTTTATCCCCTGCAGATCAAACTCTTCTGTCTCATATTCTCCATAGTCCTGCTGCTTCACCAAATATTCCGGATTAAACCTTACCATATCATCTGCTGCCAGAAATATAGTCTTATAGGCTATCCATACCAGGAAAAGAGCTATAATAGCCTTCATAGCCATGTCCTTAAGGGACTTAGCCACCTTGTTGAAAACTATTATGATCAGTCTTCCAAGGATCACCGCAGGAACCAGCCAGACATAAACAACACCATAACGAATAAGCGGAGCGCTGAAAAACCAAAAGCAAAGGCACCCCACCAAAGTGGCACTTATAGTCAGAAAGTCCGCTGTGCTAAGCATGCTTCTTTGGCTGATATCAAACACTTTGGTTTTATTGAGCTGCCTGAGTTTAACTGACTTCTCCCCTGCCAAAGCAACAAGGAAATACGCCAGATAAACTACAAATACCACAATAGCTACCATATCCAATATCAGCATTATCTTGCTTATGCCCGTGATGTTGCCAAACCAGTGTGGAACCCACTCTCCAAAAGAAACATCTCCAAAAGCTGCAACATCATTGTAGCCTCTCCCGAAGGTCTTTATCTCTTTTGCATCAAAAGCTGCCATCCCCTTTGGAATCTTCCAGTTGACATTAAAAAGGTTTATAAACGTAACAGGATATAAGAGCCAGCCCGAGATGATGACATTTCTGACAATAAATGGCAAGACTATTATAAATGCAAGGACTATCGAAATTATCAGAGCATGTGTCTTTTCCCTGGTCCTGTCATGCATCAGCTTGTAGATAGGGATAATAGTCAAAAGCACCATTGGGGCAGCTGACAACTTGAGGGTAGTGGCAAAAATTCCAAGAAGCGACAGTAAAATATATGGCACATAGGATCTTTCATGCTTCACGTACATATCAAGCCAGTGGATTATCACGTAAAATACTATGGCTGAGAGAAAGTAATCAGAAGCAGGTGCAACGATCTCATCAAACACCGTAAACATATAGTATATCGCTGCCAGTCTGGCAAAATCAGATATAACAAGATGTCCTCTTCTTATGACATTCTTAATATCCACGCACTGCCAGGCAAGGAGTAACGTAAAAAATCCCGACATGACGTGATAAGACTGCCCTCCCAAAAACCTCATACTATAAAGAGCAGACACAGCAAAAGCAGAGCTGTTATAGGCAAATCTCACATGGAGATTCCCCAGCCCTTTAACTATGCCATATTCTTCTATCCAACGGATTGCCTGAGCGTGATAAAGATCAGAGTCATAGTGCATCAGTCCATGACTTGTGCCATAGGCCATCAAAAGAAATACTGCCAGATAAATATAGATATTGCCCCGGGCCATAATCCCCCGGAGCATCTCAGATAGATCAGATAAAAGCTCATACCTGTAGTAGACAGCTATGATAGCACATACGCAGACAAGACCGATATTGGCTCCGAGGCCAACACCGGAAAAAAGGCTGATAATCTGGGCATACACTGTCACCAGTACGATTCCCGTGATAATATAGCTTTCTCTGAACCTGAAATCGTACTGCTTAATTTCCTTGCTATTCTTTTTCCAATGCATCCCGGGCCAGTTCACCAGAGACATCAGAAAACCATAACCAACAAGATATGTTGTAACTATGACGTATAGCCAGATCAGTACAACTGCCAGCATAAACCCTTTAAGCCCCCAAACAAATCAGAATAAGTTGCAAACCACAAATGCCACCACTACCCCAAGCAGTGCTCCGAAGAACACCTGTGTAGGAGAATGGCCCACGAATTCCTTGAGCTTTTCCTCCGGCGGAAGATCGCTGTTAAGCTCGGCAAACCATTCCATCATGTTGTTGATTACTTTGGCCTGCTTCCCGGTTTCTCTCCTTACTCCCATGGCATCATGCATGGTAATAAGCGCCAGGATAGCTGCCACAGCAAACTCAAAGGTATCTGCTCCATAATAAAAGGCTGTGGAAGTAACAAGGGCCATTACTGTGGCTGAGTGAGAGCTTGGCATTCC
>DFGW01000036.1 GCA_002372465.1 Butyrivibrio sp. UBA3740 | reverse complement strand
CTGACCGATCGCCACATAAATGCAGATCACACCCTTACCCTTCTGGTTGATGATGGTGTCCAGAGCTATGGAGGTTTTTCCTGTCTGCCTGTCACCGATTATAAGTTCACGCTGGCCTCTTCCAATAGGGAACATGGTATCAATGGAAAGGATACCTGTCTCCATGGGTTCACTTACAGGCTGCCTGTCAACTATTCCGGGAGCCGGTGTTTCAACCGGTCGATAGCCACTCTCCTTTATGGAGCCTTTACCATCTACAGGAGCGCCTAGGGCATCGACAACTCTGCCTATATAGCCCTCACCTACGGGAATTCCTGCTTCCTTATAGGTACGAACAGCTCTGCAGCCCTGCCTTATTCCTGTATCATCGCCAAAAAGAATGCACCCAATATGATCATCTCTGATGTCCTGGGCCATTCCTTTTGTACCGTCCTCAAATTCAATTATCTCGCCATAAAAGGCATGCTCAATACCATCTACGTTGGCTATGCCATCGCCGACCCAGGTAACTTCTCCCACCTCTCTGTCCCTGATGGAAAGGTCAAAGTCCTCAACCTTTTCTTTTAACATGGTGATGATCCTTCCGGAGATCACTTCACCATGCCCAAATTCAGCAGTATTAAGCTCTGACCGAAGCTGCTTGGCTCTGCCCTTGTCGCTCCAGTCATACTCAAAATTCCCACAGCTTACAATAAAGCCGCCACCAACCAAAGGGTCACAAAGGGCCTCAATCTCCACCTTGTCATCTCCAAGGCGCTCAGCAAGTATGGCCCTGATCTTCTCCATTTGCTGTGCATCAGGCGCTGTAGCAGCATATCGTAGCAGTGCTTTCTTAGTCTCACTCATTTGTTTGCAGCCCCGGCTTTATCAATAAATGTGTCGTACAGTTCCTTATCTTCCTGTGTTGTGTGCTTGGCACCGGCAATCTTTGAAGCAGCATCAATGACCATATCCTTGATCTCAGTAGCATACTCTTCTCTGGCTCTTTTTGCCTCTTCCTTGGCATTGATCCTGGCTTCCTTTATGATCTGATCGCCCTTTTTGCGGGCATCAAGAACAATCTTTTCATACTCATCAAAGCCCTGCTTTTTGATGTCAGCAAGGATTGTCTCCTTCTCCTTATCAGCAAGGGCAAGCTTTCTTTCGTATTCTCTTTGCTTAGCCTTGGCATCCCTGCTGGCTTCCTCAGCCTCTTTGGTGGCGTTATCCACCTCTTCCTGGCGCTGTTTAAGTACGCTGTCAACTCTTTCAAAGAGAAACTTCTTAAACACGAAAAAGAGAATGAGAAGATTAATTATGGTAAATGCAATGTTTATCAGACTGATATTCAGCACTTATATCACCCCTTTTGCGTGAAGGTCATGAGAAAAGAATAATCATAATAGCTACAACGAATCCATAGATGGCAGTTGCCTCTGCCAGGGCACAGCCAAGGACAAGAAGTCTCATGATCTTGCCATCTGCCTCAGGCTGTCTTGCGCAGGCATCTGTTGCCTTTGCAGTGGCAAAGCTGATTCCTATACCTGCTCCGATTCCTGTGAATGCTGCAATTGCTGCTCCTAATGCTGTCATGTTCATATCTCCCTCCTTAAACAATGTGGAAATTCTTCCTACTCTTCAACAGCTTCTTTAATGTAAAGCGAAGTTAAAAAACAAAAAACGTATGCCTGAATAGCTCCGTCAAACAGATCAAAGTAGATGGACAATGCGGCGGGTAAAATAATGGGTACCACATGTTTCATAAGCTCCATGATAACGGTGGCTCCGAGGATATTACCAAAAAGTCGCATGCACAGGGACAAGGGCCTTATCACCAGCTCCAAAAGGTTCATGGGCAAAACTGCAGCCATGGGCTTTAAGAAGCCCTTAAGCCATCCTCCGGGACCTTTTCTCAGGATCCCTGCAATCTCCACAAGAACAATGCTCATCAGGGAAAGAGCTATTGTTACATTCAGATCCATGGTGGGAGGCGTAAATCCAAAAAGTCCTACCATATTGGAAATTGCGATAAAGATAAGTACCGTAACAATATAGTCGCAGTAGCCGTATGCCTCTTCTCCCAGTATCCCGCCCATGACATTCCTAAGTCCAATGACCAGGCTTTCTATTGCTGCCTGACGTTTTGAAATGTTATGGACCTTAAAGTTACTGGTAAGAAGGATAACAAGGATCGATACCACAACAAGCATTCCCCAGGTAACCACCACCGACTTATATATGTCAAAAAAGCCGTTGCCAAAGGGGACATGGATAAAGGTCTTATCCTCCATCAGAAGTTCATTCAACAATTCCTTCATGATTTGTCTTCTTTCTTTTCTTCAGTCTTATCTTCAGTCTCGTCTACTTTTTCTTCCTTAGAATCATCATAGAATAATTGTTCCTTATTCTCAATCTTCTCTGAAACCTTGATGATAAAGCCATTAAAGATCTTAGGAACATTTCCGCCATGTCTCTTAATGACATTGACGATAACAATTAAAAGAACTATCAGAAGGAGCACAACGACTGCTGCAACCACTGCAATTATCACAGCAACACTCCTTGCACCTTCTATGCTGACAGACAAAGTAAATTCATTCCCCGGAACTTCATAAGTGGAATAACCTCCCATGGTTCCGGTCTTTGTAAGCTCTGTCCTTACACCATTGTCCACCAGGTAAAGAGTAGGTTCGCTTCCTAATTTGCCGCCCAAAACACTGGCAAGCTCTGCGTAGATATTGATGGCTTTAAATCTGATCTGATGAATGCTCTGACCGTCATTTGGAACAGTTACCTTAAGGGTTTCAAAGTTATCCAGATTAGCAGACACCTTGTCATCAGTAACATTTACAGTCTTCTCGACTATAAGCTTGTCTTCCTCTCTAAAGTTACCATCAACCAAAAGTTCCGACTGATGAAGTTCGTCAGAGACGTCAGGCTCTGAAATAGTTGTCCTGTATCTCTTATACCTTGCTGTAATGGTAACGTCGCAGACCAGCTTATCAATCCCTTTTATATCCCATTCACTGTAATAGCCCTCTTTTTGACGAACTCCGGGATAATCCTCCAAAGTAAGCTTATCACCATAGTTCCTGCTGAGCCTTGCCACCTTCTCTTTTCCGCCCTCCAGATCATCATCCTCTAGAACAAAGCTTATATTGAGCTTGGAAAACTCAGAGGGAAGGCTTCTGTAGACCTCTTCTACGTCTTCTGACCGGTCGCTTCCGGTTGATAGTGGAACTGCCTTTGCCTTCTGCTCTTCTTTCTGTTCTTTTTCCTTCGTTTCTTCCTCGATTACCTTAAAGACTTTGTTGTCTGCCACATCTTTATAGGCCACGGGTTCAGCTTTTTTGCTATAGCTTACTCTGTCAATTCCTGCAAGACAATCACTGACAAAATAATTGTCTCTCACTTCGCCCTTTTCTGCAATATGTCCTGCTATAGCTCCGGACCAGTCGGGATCATCTTCAATGCTGACGATGGTGAGGCACTCCCTGATATTCTTTCCGTCTCCTGAGATTCCGCCCACATAGGACATACCTGCAAGCTCACCCTTTGCATAGGACTGCATGATGTATCCTATTGAAGAGCCGGCTACACCACCCACATAGCTGCCCTGAGTGGCCTCTACTTTGGAGTAGCTTCCGCAGTTTAAGATAGTTCCCATATCCTGTCTTCCGCAGACGCCTCCTGCATAGCTCTTTTGCGAAACAACATCTCCGTAGTTACGGTTGTCCCTCAGTACACACTTTGTCAGATAAGAAGCATTGATACCGGAATCCTTAAGTCCCGTGATATCACTCTCCTTATCATAGTCATACTCTATTGCCATGGTCCCTGCAATACCTGAAACATCTATATCACCCTCGCAGGTACCGAAATTGAAGCAGGAATCAATGGTGGCATCCGTGGTATTGGCTGCTTCATTTAAGGAGTCATCACTAAAAAGATTGGTATAGTCCTTTTCCAATACCCCATCCAAAGCATCTGTATAAAGGTTTAAAATGTTATTGAACTCGTCATTAACTGCCTGAAGGTCATCCACCATGTCTCCGGTTGCATTGTTTATCTCTGAATTAAGAAGTCCGAAATTGTCGTTCATGGCAGCGAGGTTATCCGCAAGAGAATTGGTATGGAGCTTATACTCTGCGGAAAACTCAGGGAAGTGAATATCATCCCGCCCTGCTATGTTACTTGCAATATCCTTCGACTGCTGAATCGATGTCTCAATGCTTCCTGCTGCAGCTTCCAGATCAGTTATTGATTTCTGGGCATCTTTTCTGGTGGCCTCGCCCATTTCCCCTAAATGATTGGCATAGATCGCAGCAATAGTAGCTCTTGCAGCCGCCATGTCTTCTGTATAATTTCCCTTTTCATGAGTGATGGGATTTTCAACATTCTCCTTGGCATATTCTTCAGCCCTGTCATCAGCATTCCCCAAAGCTGCTTTATAATCCGCGGTCTCATTTTCGTTTTCTTTGTCAGGGAAATCAGAGGCATCATCATGCTTCCAGGTTCCCTTGGTGGCATAACCTGAAGGCGGATCACTTTGAATATCGGTTTTCACCTGATCAAGGTCTCCGGATAGTTCATAGGCCTCGCCATCAGAGGATCTGTAAAAGGTAAGATCATATGTCCCCTTACAATCCTGATTAATATAATAGTTCAGATAAGGATCAAAAGAATCGGCATACAAAGAAGCATACTGCGAAGACTCACTCTCCAGGATCAGCAAGGCATTATTATATTGCTGTTTCTCGTCATCACTGGTTATGTACTTCTCTATATTGACATCCTTTAGGGCAGCCTTCAGATCACTGGCAGCTTTTTTCCCGCTTCCAACGGAGTTTTTGAGATTATCCATGGCTCCGTTGTCTTTGGATGCTTCACCGATTGCATACTCAAGACGATTAAAGCCTTCGTTGGTGGCAGATACTACACCGTTTGCAAAGTCCACCGTACCATTTGCTATAAATCTTGTGTCCTCCACAGCCTGACCGGTAAATTTCTGAATGACAGCAAGACGGGCAGAAATAGCATTGGAATGATTCTTGGTGTCATGCAAAGTAGCAGTCACCGTGTCATGAAGTTTCTCAACGGACTGCTGAAGCTGATAAGCTATATCGGTGGCAAAGTCGATGGTGATATAAGGCTCTGCCTGACCTGCGATTCCGCCAACATCTTTTCTTCCTCTGATGTTGCCGTTATTGGAGCAGCTGACAAGATAGCCCGATTGTCTTCCTGCAATTCCACCTACATTGTAGCCGACATGATTATATCCAATGTCACCGTTATTGATAGACCTTGCAATTATGCCGATTGATACGCCTGCAATTCCTCCAATATCAGAAACTGTTACGTCGGCACTGGCTTCCTCTTCGGTCTTGTTAAGACCGTTTTTGATCAGATTGAGTAAAGAGTTCAGCTTCTCCATGGAATCAATAGTGATCTCTGTATCAGTATTGGTTATATTGATCATGGCCTCATTTCTGCAGTTAACGATGTTTCCATCATTCTTGCCTGCCATTCCGCCAACAAAATGGGTACCACTAATAAACCCTTCCGAAGTGCTGAATTTGATATCACCGGAAAGGGTATTAATTCCGGCAATTCCACCAACATAGTCTTTTCCCTGAACAACGCCTTTAAAGCTGCACTCATTAATAAGGCCCAGGTTTTCTCCACAAAGACCTCCTATGATGGTACTGTTTTCGTCCGGTATCACAGATCCGGAAACATTAAGATCTGTGACCACACCACTCTTCTCTATATGTGTAAAAAATCCAACATAAGACAGTCCACTATCTATATTGTAATCACTGATAGTATGTCCCTGCCCATCAAAATATCCGCCAAATGAAGGTATACCCTTAAAGTCCTTTCCCACAAGGCTTATATCATCTGTAAGAATGATCCTCTTGTTCAAAGACCAGGTGTCAAGCTTGCAGCTATCTACCATCTCCATGAACTCATCGGCATTACTGATCTTTATCTCATCAATCACCTCAGGAATCAGGGCATCAATATCATCCTGAATATCCGCATCCACATCCTCCGCCTCTTCCAGAGCCTTGGTCTGAGTCCCCGTGGTAAGATCCGGTCCCGAAGTCTGTTCCTGCGTATCTTTCGTCTCGGTATCACTTAAGTTTTCATTGTCAGCAAAAGAAATAATGGCTGAGGATGAAAATAATATCAAAGCCGTAAGGGCAGCTAATAATCTCCTTTTCATATTACATGCCCTCCTCTTGTGTTATGTTTGAAATATCATTGCCAGCGGAATCCCCCTGCTCCTCGTCAATCATTTTGATGTTGTCATTATCGATATAAGCACTTAGATTTCCGCGAACAATACCATGAACAACGCCATTGATGGTTCCGTCAATATGACCTCTTACAAGTCCGTCAATGCGCATATTTCCTGATATCTGCTTGTTCTGAATAGGCATATTCATAACAAAAGCCGTAAGTTCAATGAGCTTATCTCCCACAAGAAGGATCTGTGGAAGCACAAACATTGTCACTATAAGGGAAATGATTGTTCCTCTTCCAAGGCACTTTCCGATGCCATAGATTGCACAGTCAGAGGTCATCTTTCCTATAAGAGTTCCGGCAACAGCCAGCATGGTTCCTGAAGTGATGATCGTAGGGAATGAAAGATTCATGGTCTCAATGATGGCTTCTCTTTTACCCTTGGTACCACGAAGATCTGTGTACCTGCCGGCAATAACAATGGCGTAGTCGATATTGGCACCCATCTGGATGGAGCTGACAATAAGATTACCCAGGAAGAAAAGATTATCCTTCTGGATTGCCGGGAATGAGAAGTTGATCCAGATACATCCCTGAATGACAGCAATAAGCAGAACCGGCATACCTGCAGACTTGAAGGTGAAAAGAAGTACTACCAGTACTGCCAGCATTGAAATAACGGTGGTGACAGTGTTATCTCTTGCATAGCACTTTTTCAGGTCATACTGGCTGACGGATTCACCTACAACATAGATCTTGTCTGCATCATAGTATTTCTCAGTGAAGGTATGGAGCTGATCAATAAATTCAAAGGTCTTATCCGACTCCTGAGGAAGATTTAAATACACAAGGATTCTGGAATACTCTTCGCCCCTAAGCTGACTCTTGGCAAAGTTCATCATCCTGTTGGCATCCTCAAGCTTTTCCATAAGCTCATCATCAAGGGTAACGTACCCCTCCTGTACCTCCTGATAAACAAACATAAACATATCAATAAGAGGGACCTTATAATTGACCAGACCGTTTACAGCCTTGGCATAGTCTTCATCATTAACAGCATAAGCTGCATAAACAAGCTCTGCTATTTCATAGTCAATATCCAAAAGCTCAGAAAATTGTCTGGGCGAAAGCTTTTCTGTCAGTGTATAGCCACCTATGGCATCGGTATTGGCTAGACCTGTAATTGAAGTAACCTCCTCATGGGAAAGCAGATCTTCAATAAGAAGCTTTTCTGTGTCATAGTCCCCGGCCGGGAAAACAAGTGCAACCATATTGTCCGTCGGAAAATTCTCCTTCTGGAGGTTCTCAGCCACCTGTACCTCATTGGTAAGGGGAGGTGTGATCTGAGAATATCCGTAAACAAGCGGTATATTAGCAGAAAGCCTGTTGGCTACAATGATCACAATTACAAATAAAGGAGCAATGATATATCTGGTAGCATAAGCAAATTTACCAACAAAAGGGATATCGGGGATAAAGTTCTTGTGCTGTGTCTTTTCCATGGGCACAGCAAAGATCATGATGATACCGGGCATAAGAAGAAATACTGACAAAAGGCTCAAAAGTATAGCCTTGATAAGCACGATACCCATATCAACGCCTATTCCAAACTGCATGAACAGCATGGCAACAAGACCACCAATGGTAGTCAGTGAACTTCCGCATATTTCAGGAATGGATTTGGAAAGTGCCACGATGCAGGCTTCTCTGTAGGGAAGGTTAGCATGTTCCTCCTTGTATCTGTTGAGGAAGATAACAGCATAGTCCACAGAAAGAGCCAGCTGAAGAACAATTGTTACCGAGTTGGATACAAAAGAAATTGTTCCAAGCAAAAAGTTGGTTCCCATCTGTACCAGTGCTGCGCTGCCAAAAGTCAAAAGAAGTACCGGAACCTCGGCATAAGCCTGGGAAGTAAGAAGCAGCACTGCCACAACTATGATGACAACAAGAACAGAAATAACGCTCATCTCCTTGGCAATAAGCTCAGATTGGGTATCTCCCAGTGTAGAAGTTATATAAGAATCATAGGGAGCAAAGTACTCCTTTACCTGATCCAGCAAAATAAGACACTGCTCGTCGTTTTCGTCATAATCAAAGGTTATATTAAAAAGCGCAGAACCATTATTGTAGTGAGCCAGCGTATCATCCAGGTCCACAGAAAAAACGCCTTCAATATCTTCAACCTGCTCTTTTATCACCATGGCCTGATCATAAGAGATATTGGCCACCATGACTTTAACAGAGCCATAGGTTGTAAACTGTTCCTCCATAAGATCAAGGCCCCGTCTGGTTTCAGAGGTGGAAGGAAGATACTTATCAAGTTTATTTTCAACACCTACCCAGCCTCTTGCTATAACGGAAAAGATGCAGACCAGTGCATAAATCAGAAAGAAAAGATTGCGCTTATCAACGATAAACGCACAGATTTTGAGCATAAAGCTGTTGCCAGCATTCTCTTTATTATTCATTTCCCCTCATCCCCATATCAATAGTTAGTTAAAAAAACTCCTTTTTATTATACACCCTTTAGTGATTCTATACTATATTCTCACAAGATATTGTGGTAATAACATAGAAAAGCCCCCGGAATGAAACCGGGAGCTTTCCTGTGTGTGGGGTAAATGTTTATGAGTTGGTTTTAATTTCAGTTGTTAACCTTAGGTCCGTTTCCTGAACCATTTTCTGCCTTAGCTTTTGCTTTCTTTCTTCTATGATACTCTTCTACAGTAACTCCTGCAGCTGCTGCAAGAATAAGGAGCCAGAGATATGAAAGTCTTGACTTCTCTTCCTCAGGAATAGAAGCAGCCTTTGCTGTATCTTCATCTTCGATACTCTTTGTGACCTTGGACTTATCAGTCACCTTTGTCTTCTTTGTGCTGTCTGTAGCACCCATCACCTTATTCTGACCTTCAGAATCAATTACAGCACCGGGATCAACAGCCTCAGCACCGGTTGTTGTTACCCTCTTTGCTCCAAGGACCTGTCCTGTTGCACCATTTGCTGCTACATCGCCAAGAGCCTCAGGGGTAATATTTCTTGCAATGGCGCCGGGGGTAACTGCGTTACCTGATCCGCCATCATTTACATCACTGCTTCCTTCATTTCCTTCTGTGCCGCCTTCTTCGCCATTATCATTTCCGCCGGATGAAGGAATAACCACTCTGTAATCACCATCAAGAGCAGCTACTACTCTTTCGACCTCTTCAAGAGCATCCATATAAGAATCATACGCATTTTCTGCTGCTGTCTGAGCTCTCTTATAGTTCTCATCAGCTACACCAAGCTGTGCCGTAAGAGCGTCAATGGCATTAGCACTTACGCCGCTCTGAGTCTTAAGTTCCTCAAGCTTCTTAGCCATTTCAAGAACCTTATTATAAGCTGCTTCTACTGCACTGACTTTTTCAAAAGCTGCCTGCTTTGCTGCTGTAAGATCTGAAACCTTGCCCTGGGCGTTTGCCTGAGTCTGCTGCGCTATCTGAAGATCATTGTTAGCCTTGTTCATGGCCTGTTCTGCCAGTCCCTTTGCAGCTTCTGCATCTGCCTTAGCCTGCTGTGCAGCAGCATTCTTAGCCACTTCGCTCTCATAGGCATCTATGGTTGCACCGTATTTTGAATTCGCATAATCAAGGGCATCCTGTGCATTGGAAAGACCAAAGGCTTCAATCTTAACCGCAGCTTCAAGGGTTCCGTAAAGAAGCTTTGCTTCCGCAAGCTTTTCGATAGCAACAGCCTTCTCACCGGCCGCTTTCAGATAAGCTGCCCATGCTTCACCTGCTTCGTCAGATTCTTTTCCGTAATCCTTTACAGCCTTATCATAAGCAGCTTTGCAGGTATCTGCCCACTCCTGAGCATCTGCTTTTTTCTCTTCTGCATTAGTCCATTCAGCCTTGGCATTATCAGCCTTCTTCTGGGCTATAGAATAGTTGTCCTGTGCAGTTTTCAGCTCTCCAGCTTTCTTTTCAGATTCTTGTCTTGCTCTTTCAAGATTCTGATTGGCAGTATTAAGCTCGCCCTCAGCTTCCTCTGCCTTTTGTGCAGCTATGCCCGCATCTATAACTGCCTGATCGTATGTCTTCTTAGCGCCTACAGCCGTAGCATGAGCCTGCTTGAGTGCACCCCAGTCTTCAACTGTCTGGTTTACATTTTCCTGAAGAGTCTCTAATGATTCTGTCCACTGTGCCTTTGCTGTTACAAGATCTGCTTCAGCCTTTTCTTTTATACCGGTCTGCTCATTGATAATACCCTGCTGAACCAGTATTGCTGCCTCATTGGCTGTAATCTTTGTATTAAGCGCTTCTATAGCCTTATTAGCTGCTGTGATTTTTCCGTTCTCAGCTGCAATAAGACCGTTTATTCTGTTGATCTCACTTTGGGCTGTCTGTGCATCAGCACTATTGCCACCTGCTGCATTCGTCTTATTTGTTACAATTGCTTCATAGGAAGCTTTCTCTGAACTAAGCCTATCTATTTCCTGCCGGGCAGCAGTAATCTTTCCCTGCTCAACTCCGATAGCTGTATTTGCAGCATTGATATCGTTTGTCTTATTCGTGATTGTCTGCTCTGCCTGTGAAATCCTTCCGGCAGCATCATCACGAGCTGCTTCTGCAATTCCTTTGGCAGTCTCGTACTCCTGCTTTGCCTGCTGAGCGGCATTTGCCTTACCCTGGGCATCAGCAATAGCCTGGGCATGCTGATTCTGATACTGAGTAACAGCATTGTTAGCTGCTGCTACTGCCTGATCAGCCTGCTGCTTAGCATTCTGTGCTTCTTCAAGTGCTGCCCTTGCAGCTGCTGTTTCCTGCTGATACTGGGTCTTACCATCCACAAAATCACGCTCTGTGAAAAGAACATGAGAAACTGAAGCAGATTCTTTAGACGGTTTTAATATAATGGAAAGGTTAGCTGTATTCTTTTCATAGCTATCCCAGAAAAGTCCCGATACATGGTCACCATTCTTGTCCAGTGTTTCAAAATTGAAGTAACCATATACTTGTCCTGTCTTCTTGTTATAAGCAGTAACAGAATTCTTCTCCCAGCGGAGATGGCTTTCATCTACTTTAAAAGCTATATCCTCAGGATTTACATTATTATTGGTCTGATAAACATAATATCTGATAAGATTCTGTGCTATCTGAGTATTATTCTCTAATGATCTTGAATTTTTGCGATCTTTGTTTACATTCTCGATAATAGTTTCCATCTTGTCAGCGCCGGCGTATTTAGCCTTTGCTTCATTCAGGGCAGTCTGTGCCTTTGACCAAGCTTCATTAGCAGCCCTCTGTGCTGCTTCTGCTTCGACAACCTTCTGATTAAGTCCTGCGATAGCACCACTTGCATCATCAGCATCCTGCTGCTTCTGACGATAATCAGCGCCAAGTCCTTCCTCGATCTGTGTAAGCTCATCCTCGGCATCCTGCTTCTCGCCTTCTGCTGTCTCCTTCAGAGACTGTGCCTCATTCTTATCAGTTGTTGCCTGGTCAATTACTCCGTTAAGTCTTCCGATCTCAGCATTGGCAGCTGTGATCTTATCTTTTTCATCCTGGATCTGACCTGCAAGCTCATCCACCTTGTCCTGGGCAAGTCGTGCCTGCTCGGAATTCTCGCCATAGAGCCTGTTAGCCTCTGCAAAATCAGCGTTTGCTGTCTCCAGAGCCCCTTCATATTCCTGAATTTTGCTCTCAGCCGCAGTTATAATGCCTTCCTGAGTCCGAATCTCACTTTGGGCATTTGAAATCTCTCCATTAAGTCTTGTAATCTCGTTATTTGCTGCGTCGATCTTTCCCTGTGCCGTATCGATGCTATTCTGAATTCCCTCTACGATGCCCTTCTTGGCTTTTGCATCCTTGCAAGCATCTATTACAGTTTTAACTGAATTTGCAAAAGTCTCTTTTGCAACATTTTCAGCACTCTTTGCGGTATCAAGAGAAGACTTGGCACTATTCTTGTCTTTCTCGGCCTGCACTGCCTTGCCATTAAGTTCCTGGTATGTTGCAAGAGCCTCAGACTGAGCAGCTGTAGCTTCCTGAAGTTTCAAGGAAGCGCTGTTAGCCTGTGCTTCTTTTTCTCTTACTGACGCAGCTTTATTATCTGCTGTAGCCTGAAGGCTCTTATACTTTGCCTCAGCAGCTATAGCTTTTGCCGAATCTATACCAAATGCAATCTGTGCTTTCTTCCATGCAGAATAAGCATCATCCCTGTCCTTCCTGGCAGCGTCAGCTTCTGCCTGGGCTTCCTTCCACTCAGCATACTTTGTATCTGCATTTGCCTTAGCTTCTTTGTAATCCTCTTCCTTGTCAGCAACATTTTCTTTTGCTGCATCTCTTGCTTCAACAAGATTGTCGTAAACTGCTTTTACATGATCATAGTTACCCTGGTAGTAGCCAACAGCCTCAACAGCTCTGTTGTACTCTCTCTGGTATCTGTCAAAGTTCTTCTGGGCAAGTGCTGCATCAGCAGCTGCCTTCTCAGCATCCTTTGAAGCAGAATCATAATCAGCTTTAGCATCACTGGCAGCCTGTGTAAGCTCTTCAACCTCTGAGTCAGCAGCATTCTTTTCACTGTTTGCCAATGTAAGTGCCTGGTCAGCTGCATCATATTCTGCCTGAGCCTTTTCAAGGGCAGACCTGGCTTTATTTATAGCCTGAGCAACTTTTCCGTCATATTCCTGGTCGCCTTCAGCGTCTTTATCAATTCCGTAGCTCTCCAAAAGAGCATTAAGCTCATCTTCAGCTTCCTTTACAGCCTGGTCAGCCTTAGCCTTTGCAGCCTGTGCATCATTTACGCTCTGCTGCGCAGCATCCCTGAATTCCTTGGCGTCATTCATAGCCTTATCTGCAAGTTCAGACTGAGCCTTGGCATCAAGGACCTTTTCTTCAGCTTCCTTAGCAAGCTCCTCAACCTTCTCAATTGCTTCATTGGCAGCTTTCTGAGATGAGTATGTACCATCGGAAAGCGCAACTGCCTCATCAGCTATTTCTACAACCTTATCAAGATCAGCGCTCGCATTTGCTTCATAATCCTCAGCATCATTAGCCAGATCACCGGCTGCATTTGCGTATCTTTCTGCATTTGCTACAACACCCTCATCGGTACTCTCTTCATATTCTTTAACAGCCTCTTTTGCTGCCCGGTTTTTACTATCCAGATGCTTTATATCATTGCCGATTCCTTCAATAGCTTCAGCTGAAGCTTCAAGATCCTCGTTAACTGTAGTCGCAGCTGCAGATGTCTCTTCTGAAGGAGTTTCTGCTGCAGGAGTCTCTTCTGAAGAAGTATCTGCTGCAGATGCCTCATCAGCTGCCACCTCCTGTGCAGGAGTTTCCTGACCAACTTCAATGGCATCCTGAACTGCTTCATAAGTTTCAGCTACTTCCTGAGACACTTCCAGATTTTCGCTAGCTTCTACCTGTGCAGGCATAGCTGAAGCTGACGCTCCGGAAGGCTCTCTTGTATCTGTATCACCTTCAATATCAGAAGCTATTGCTGTAACAGGCTGAAGCAGCATGCTGGCACTGATTCCTATTGAAAGTGCTTTGATTATCTGTCTGTCAATTAAATTTCTTTTCATATAATTTACCCTCACACATGTTTTTTGTTACTGAATCTTTTCTTTATTTATTTCAGCCCTCTGCCTCATCAATACCGATTCGATCAAACAGATACTGAAGAACATCATTTGTAAATTTCTTTGAACTAAAGGCGAAAGTTCTTTCTCCTGAGCCTTCATCATCTTCCCTGATGACATCAGCGTACATGATCAGTGTTTCTGCAACGATGATTACATCTTTTCCCAGAAGTGAAGGAACACTTTCATCAACTATAATGGCTATACCCAGAGGTGAAACATTTTTTACCTGCCCGTAGTACTTCTCCTGGGTGTCTCTGTCAACGATTACACTGTTTGCATTAAAAGCAACACGACTAATTTTTCTTCTCTCTTCCATGATTTCTTTTCACCTCATAAATTTTATTTCAATCACTATGTTTCTGGGGGTTCCCCTTTTCCGAAAGCTATATTATCATAAAAAAAATCATAATCAACAGAAAATCTGTTAATTATGATTAGTTTTATCATGGTTTTAGAAATTTTATTTTGTGTTTATAACTATTTCGAATTTTGAGGGGGGTCAATGAAATTTTGTACCCCAGATGCCTTCTTAGGGAAAAGAAAGGACTTTTCTGAAACTTACTTCCAACGGCAAAAAAACTGAAATAAAGTTCTCAATTCTTGAAGCTGTGGACAGGCGCCGGGATTCTTCCGCCTCTGTTTACAAATTCATCGCAGGAGAACCGGTTCACAGGCATAATAGGGGCATAGCCCAAAAGTCCGCCAAACTCAACTGTTTCTCCTACCCCCTTTCCGATAACAGGGATAAGACGAACGGCTGTAGTCTTCTGATTGATCATGCCAATAGCCATTTCATCAGCAATTATTCCGGCAATGGTAGTATCTTTTGTATCTCCGGGGATTGCTATCATGTCAAGGCCGACAGAGCATACACAAGTCATGGCTTCAAGCTTTTCCAAAGTTAATGCTCCTGCCTCAACTGCATTGATCATACCCTGATCCTCGCTGACCGGAATAAAGGCTCCGGAAAGGCCTCCAACATAGGAAGACGCCATAACTCCGCCCTTCTTGACCTGGTCA
>DFGW01000216.1 GCA_002372465.1 Butyrivibrio sp. UBA3740 | reverse complement strand
GCAGGATGCAGCCAAGAATACAGCCACAGGTCCTATGATGGCCTTTGCAGGCATGAACATGGCACAGCAGGCAGGCGGCATGAACGCACAGCAGCTCTACGCCATGGGCGCTCAGCAGCAGGCTCAGGCAGCTCCTTCTATGGCTCCTCAGTCAGCAGGAAATTCCTGGACATGCTCTTGCGGCAATGTAAATACAGGTAACTTCTGCCCTAACTGTGGAGCACAGAGACCTGCAGCAGGCTGGACATGCTCTTGCGGAACCGTTAACACCGGAAACTTCTGCACACAGTGTGGCTCACCAAGACCAAACTGATAATGTAACGAAGGATAGATAAATGGCCCTACACGAATATGAATGCCCCGCCTGTGGCGGGGCTATGGAATTCAACCCCAAGTCACAGAAGTTAAAATGTCCCTTCTGCGACTCAGAGTTTGACGTTAAGGACTATGTGGCCAACCATAATTCGGACAGCACAGGAGTTTCTGCCGAGGAATATAATACCCAGAGCACGGACAAGGATGACAATGAAATGTTCATCTACAGCTGTGGTTCCTGCGGCGGAGAGATCCTTGCCACCGAATCCCTTGGTTCCATGAAATGTCCTTTTTGCAGCAATAACGTAGTGGTAAAAGAGAAATTCACCGGAAAGTTTACGCCTGATTACATCATTCCTTTCACAAAGACCAGGGAAGATGCCATGCAGGCTTATTCAGGTTATGTAAAAAACAAAAAGCTTCTTCCAAAAGTCTTTGCCGAGCAGAACCACATAGATGAGATCAGGGGTATCTATGTACCCTTCTGGCTCTTTTCAGCGACAGAGAATTTCAGCGGTACTTATGAAGCCACGAAAGTCAGAACCTGGAGCGATTCCAATTACCAATACACAGAAACCAGTCATTACAGCATAGAGCGTGAAGGTTTCGAAATGTTTGAAAGTGTTCCCGAAGATGGTTCAAAAGAAATGCCGGATGACCTGATGGAGTCCATTGAGCCCTACGACAGAACGGCCATGGTTCCATTCAACATGGGTTACCTGGCAGGTTTTCTTGCCAACAAGTACAATGTTACAGCAGATCAGGACAGAGACAAGGCTCTTCAGAGAATGAAGGAGACCATCTCTAGCAACATTCGCAAGACCATCTCCGGATACAGCACCTTACGACCTCTTTCCGAGAACTGCGCCACCCGAGATGAGAGCATCAAATATGCTCTTTATCCCGTCTATGTTCTAAACACGTCCTGGAATGGGAATAATTACCTCTTTGCCATGAACGGCCAGTCGGGAAAGTTTGTAGGAAACCTTCCCTGGAGCCTTAAGCAGGCGCTGAAGTATTATATCCCCATCGCAGCAGGTGTAGCAGCTGCAGCATTTGCAGTAATGATGATTGCTTTATGATCAAATTGATTGGATGACGAAATGAATATGATACAAACCATAAAAAAACAGACAGCCTCAGCTCTGGTCCTGTTTTTGATCCTGATAACTCTTCTGCCCATGAAGGCTCTGGCAGCGGACGTTTTGTGGGACAGCTACGAAATGCCATCCACAAGGCAGAAGGAAAGGCTTTTGGACAATGCAGATCTTCTTACTGACAGCCAGGAAAAAGAGCTCTTGTCCACCCTTAACAGCCTCAGTGAGAAATGGAAGTGCAACATTGTTGTTCTCACCGTCAACTCTCACAACGGGCCCATTCAGGACTATTCAGACGACTATTTCGATTACAACGGCTTTGGGGCAGATTATAACGGAAGCGGTATTCTCTTTATGCTCAGCATGGAGGATCGCGAGTGGGCTATCAGCACCCGCGGATCAGCCATCCAGGCCTTCACAGACTATGGCCAGGAATATCTTGTAAACAACATGATCTCCTACCTGAGAAATGGCGATTACAGCGGAGCCTTCAAGGAATATGCAAACACCTGTGATTACCTGCTTTCACTTTATTCAAAGGGAACTCCCTATGATGTAGGGTATAAACCACCTAAGACCGCAGAGCAGATCCTTGAGTATATTTTTTTCAGTATCCTCATTGGTCTGGTGATAGCTCTTTTCCCTATTCTTCACATGAAGTCTCAGCTCAAGACAGTAAAGACGGCCACTAATGCCTTTTATTATCAGTCTTCCCAGGGGTTGAAGCTCAACGTGAAAAGGGACACCCACATCCGCACCTCCCTGTCCAAGGTACCCATCCCGAAAAACGATGACAGTTCCGGAGGAGGCAGAGGTTCTTCCTTTGGCGGTGGAAGTTCCACCCATACATCCAGTTCCGGCACCACACATGGCGGAAGCCACGGCCACTTCTAAATTAACCGGCAGGAGGATTTATTCATTGAATCTGGCCGCAAAGATCCGAACGGCCTTACTGGTCGTTCTGGCAGTGATGATACTTGGTATCACTCTGCTCGTACTTGGCACCTCAGAATTTAATACTCCTTACCAATATGAGTTAGTCCAGCTGGATGACGGCTGGACTATTACCCGTGGCAACAGTGAGTGGCCACTGGACAGCATAGAAAGATCCAACATCGGAATTGCAAATAAGGGGGATGTCATCAGGCTCTCCCGAACACTTCCTGACTCTGACCTTTCCCCTGCCACCATAAGATACCGCTCTGTCCTCTCCTCAACTAAAGTCTTTGTGGACGATGAAGAGATCTACTCCTTCGGAGAAAAATACCTTGACTTAAACTGGATGCTCCCCAAGATGATCAACTTCGTCCAGCTTCCCCGGGACTATCAGGGAAGAAAAATCACCATAGAGATTACTGCCCAGGAAGACAATGCCTTTTCCGGGCTTTCCCCAATATACTTTGGCAACTACAATGACCTTAAGAACAATCAGCTTCAGGCTAACCGTCTTGCCATGGTCATTGGCGTATATCTGTGCCACCTGGGCTTCATACTCCTTATACTCTCACCCTTCCTTGCATTTGCAGACAACCATGACTTCAGTATTTTTATGGCTGCTGCAACCGCTGTCTTTATGGGCGTATATATTCTGGCTTATAATGACATTTTCTGGTACATCTCAGACAGCCCTTCTTTCTTTACCTTCGTGGAGTACTTCTCCCTTTATATGATCCCGGCTTCGATCCTGGCCTTTATCATCCTTTCGGGACAGAGCATATTCAAACGCACGGGTATAGCACTTTTGGTGATAAACCTTATCTTTGCTTTTTCCACCAGTATCATGCACCTGCTCAGGGTGGTGCATATTTGCAGCTTCGTTCTCTGGCTTCATACTATAGGTATTTGTGAAGGGTTATTCCTTATTGTCAATTTAGTCCTTGCCGTCAGAGACGTCCGAAAGAATGAATTTGAATATAAGATTACTATATCTTCTACTAACACCCTTATCTTTGGACTGATACTATTCCTGGCCTGCGCCGTTATTGATATCGTCAAATTCAATATCATGAAGTTCTCGAAGTTTGGAGAGGTTAATTCCCACATCAACTTCACGACTGTAGGTGCTTTGATATTTATCATGTGTCTTTTGCTGCACTACTTCTACCACTGCATTGAGTACATCAACGAATCTACTGTCAAAGTGCAGCTTGAGGGTCTTGCCTACACGGATGCACTCACAGGCCTTGCCAACCGCTCCAAATGCGAGCAGGTTCTTGCTGAGCTGTCCGGTGAATATACCATCATCAGCCTGGACCTTGATTATCTCAAATATACCAATGACAATTATGGCCACGATCAGGGCGATAAGCTCTTAAACGGCTTTTCAGACATACTAAAGAGCAGTTTCACAGATGCTTCCCTCCTTGGACGAATGGGCGGTGACGAGTTCATCGTAGTTCTTCCCTATGTGGATGAAGAACGCACCCAGAGGGATATCAACTGCTTCACAGACCTTATGAACCACAAAAATTCAACGGAAACCAAGCTTCGTTTCTCTGCTTCCTGGGGGCATGCCTCCAGCAAGGACAAGGAGCTTAAATTCGGAGCTGATGCCCAGCATGTTTATCTTCTGGCAGATCAGCGCATGTATTCCATGAAGGGACTTCACCACAAGCAGTCCTTGGGGCGCCTCTATGACGACCTTTTGAACAAAATACTGGATGAAGGAGGTAAGCGATCATGAAAAACAAACGTTTACTCTCCATAATCTGTGCTTTTTTCCTTGCCACCTTCGTATCCTGGCTTATACATACCTGCCTTACCTTTAAGCCGGACTATCCCATCTACGCCTTGAACGAAGGGTGGCGTGTCACCATAAACGGAAAAGAATACGAAGACGTAAAGCTCTCGGAATTCTATAAGCTTCTTGGAAACGATGAGCTTCACAGAGGTGATCAGCTGTCTTTTTCCATAAATCTTCCCAAAGACGCAGAAGCTGTTCCCTTCCCCGTTCTGCTCTTCAGAAGTCGCTACACTACACTTAATTGCTATGTAGATGAAGAAGAAATATTCAGCTTTGCCCAGGACCTCTATGAGAAAAAGGCCTTCATCGGTAAGATGTACCACTTCATCTCACTTCCCATGGATTACCGGGGAAAAGAATTTGTAATGAAGATGGTGGTTTCTGAAGAAGATGCCTTTGAAACTCTTGCTCCGCTTAAGCTTGGCAGCCAGCCTGATGTGGAGAGTGAGTTCATAAATGACCACCTTGCCATCATAGCCACCGGTATGTTCCTTTTGATCTTCGGCGTCGCTTTCCTTTGCATCACAATGTTCTTTGTAACCTCCACTCCCGATATTAAAGGGCTTTTGGTGGGCTCCTTATTCTGCGCCAACCTGGCAGCCTGGATCATGTGTTACTACAATGTTCTTTCACCCTTCATCTACACCAGAATGGAGACCCAGATAGAATATTTTACCCTGTACCTGATTGTTCCCTACTGTTACCTCATCATGTACTTTGTGCAAAAGATTGAGAAAAAGAAGCTGTATCTTACTGCTGCTCTCATAAGTTCATGTGTAACACTTATGCAGTTTATCCTTCACTATGGATTTAATATCCACTTAAGGATGACTCTTCCGCTATATCACATAGTTTCAGTTTTCGGCTTTGGCATATTGATCTATTTCTTTGTAAGAAATATCATCCGCAAGGACATCACTCCATCCGGCATGATCCAAATGTCCGGACTGGTGGCCTTTGCAGCAGCGGAGATTGTGCATCTTATCGTATACATGATGGATACAATGCACATTCCAAATTCCTACTATCTTGGTATCATTGCCATTGACTCGGGATGTCTTATCTACGTGATGTGTCAGATGGCCAACTATCTGCTCTTTATCACTCAGTCCTACGCCCAGAGAAAGGAATATGCTTCCTTAACTCATCTGGCCTATGCTGACGGACTTACCAATATGCCAAACAGAGCAAGAGCCGATAAGATCATTGATGACCTCAACAAGACTGATGCAGATTATTGCATTGTAAGCGTGGACTTAAACGGACTTAAAACAGTCAATGACAAGTTCGGCCACCCATCCGGAGACAGATATATCAAGGACTTTTCCAAGGTCCTGACAACCTCCTTTGAGGATCATGGATTCTGTGCAAGGATTGGCGGAGATGAATTCCTGGTGATCATTGAAACAGCCTCTGAACATGAAGTTGAGGGTATGATCGGCAGGATGAACAGTGCCCTCAATGTAATGAATGCCATCTATTCTGAGTATCACAGAAGCGCAGCTACAGGCTTTGCCTTCAGGCATGAGTGTCCACCGGGAGCTCCCGCCCACGAAGTTTACCTCCTGGCAGATCAGCGCATGTATGATATGAAACGAAAGATGCATGAAGAACTTGGAATTACCGGAAGGTTATAAAAGAACGTAAAAAGCCTCCACACAAGATAAACTTGTGCGGAGGCTTAATTCATGCTCTGATATATTAAATCTTCATTGCTATATCCCATGCTCCCCAGATAGCTGAACGAACATTTCCAACCTTCTTGCAATCACCAAGAAGATGAACGTTCTTCGCCTCCTGAAGAAGCGGAACAGGATGATATCCCACTGACATGATTACGCTGTCAGCCGAAAGTTCTTTTGTGGATCCGTCCTTGAGTTTTATAGTAACTGTCTTATCCTTTATCTCTTCAACTCCTGCGTTCAGATAAACCGGAACCTTGTTGGTCTTGAAGCAGTCGCGAAGATAACTTGTGTTGGCAAGGCACATATTTTTAACAGCGATAAGATCATCCTTCATTTCAACGATCTGAGGCTTCTTACCCTTCCTGAAAAGATCCAGTGCTATCTCACAACCTGTAAGTCCGCCACCGATGATAACCACGTCTTCTCCAACGCTCTTATTGCCAAGTAGATAATCTGTAGCATCCATGGCAAACTCCGCAGCCCCTGGAATCGGTATCCTGTTGGCCTGGGCGCCTGTCGCAATGATGTACTCGTCTGCAGAAGGAAGGCTGTCAGTCCTTACGGTATAGTTGTAGTGTATCTTAACTCCCAGCTTCTTAAGCTGATACTTCAGCCATGCAATAAGCTGTCTGTCCTTCTCCTTGAACTCAGGAGCAGCTGCAGCTATAAATACGCCTCCCAGCTCACTGGTCTTTTCATAGATCTCAGGCACATGTCCACGAAGAGCAAGAATCCTTGCAGCCTCCATTCCTCCAATACCGCCGCCAATGATGGCAACTCTCTTAGGATTATCAGTAGGCTTTACCTTATACTTCTTAGTCTGCATGCTTCTTGGGTTTACAGCACACTTACACATTCCTGCTGACTCGGTAAGATCCTGGTCATTGGCTGTTCCATTGTGCTTGGTAAGGTTAAAGCATGCTGAATGGCAGCAGATACAAGGTCTGATCTCCTCGGGCATTCCTCTTTTGAGCTTGGATACCCACTTGGGATCAGCAAGGAACTGTCTTCCAACAGCCATTGCATCAATACCGCCTTCTCTGATGGCCTTTGCTCCTGCGTCAGGCTCCATCTTACCGGCACATACAACAGGAATGTCCACAAACTTCTTGATGTGCTCAACATCGGCAAGGTTGCAGTTCTGTGGCATATACTGCGGTGGATGAGCCCAGTACCAGGCATCATAGGTTCCGTTGTCGCAGTTGAGCATGTCGTAGCCTGCATCCTGAAGATACTTAGCCGCGCGCTCCGACTCCTCCATGTCTCTTCCGATCTCTTCAAAGTCCTCTCCCGGCATTGCGCCATACTGGAAGGCCTTTGTCATGGATCTTACAGAGTACCTGAGGGAAACCGGGAAGTCCTGGCCACAGGTCTTCTTGATCTCTTTGACAATCTCCACCGCGAAACGATAGCGGTTCTCAAAGGATCCGCCATACTCATCGGTACGCTGGTTGGTATACTTAAGGGTAAACTGGTCAAGAAGGTATCCTTCGTGAACAGCGTGAACCTCAACACCATCAACGCCTGCTTCTTTGCACAGTCTCGCTGTCTCACCAAAGGCGAAGATAATGTCCTTTATTTCTTTTTCCGTGATGGCACGTGTTGTTACATCATCAGCCCATCTGTTGGGAAGAACTGACGGCGCTGCAGTGAGGTACTCAGCATCGATGTATGGCTTGGCGAGTGCATTAAGAGCCTTGTTCTTAGCCAGCATGGCCAGAGGTGCTGTCAGGGCAAAGCTACGTCCAAAGCCTGCTGTCATCTGGACAAACATCTTGGCACCGGTGGCATGGATCTCATCCATAAAATCAGCCAGTTCCTCGAACTTGCGCTTGTTCTGATAGAGCCATTTCCCGCCCAGCATATCCTTTACAGGGGCAATACCCGGAATGATAAGTCCGCAGTCATGCTTGGCGATCTTAAGAAGAAGCCTTGCTGCTTCCTTGTCAAAATGGCTTCCGCCGGGCTCCATCCAACCGAAGATACATGTACCGCCCATAGGAGCCAGCACTATTCTGTTCTTGATCTCAAGATTCCCAATCTTCCATGGGGTAAAGAGTGATTTGTATTCCTCTTTCATCAAAGCCTCGATTCCTTTCTATTTTTTCTTGCCGAGGTGAAGTTCGCGCATTCCCTCGACTTCATCACATACAGGCTTCATGCTGCAGTGACCACAATCTGTCGGAAGGCCATCCAGGATATGAGTCAGTGTCCTGGTAATGGCGTCAACCTTGTCCGCATTGGGACGTAATTTATCCACCAGGTCTGTTTCAGTGATAAAGATGACCCTCACCTTCTTAACCTGGCTCACTTCTTTATACTTTTTGATATAAGCTGCTCCAACCCGTGCAAAGCTTATGCCGCCCCTAAGAGCTTCGTTACTGATGCGAACCTGTTCCTGATTGCTCTGGGAAGAGACTCTGACCATGTAGCCCTTTGGAAAAACATGGTACCTTACAAACTCCAGGTTCCGGATTGCCTGAAAGGCCTTCTCCTGGTCCTCATCTTCGCCAAGATCCTCGGTCTCCAGGATCACTATCCTGGCAAAGGCCGTATCCCCTTTAATCTCGTTTATGTCTTTTCCATAAACAAGAATCTCATCCTCAGTTACCTTTCCCGAGGTGGTGACACAGGTGTAGTTGACAGAGGGCTTTCCTGCCCCTCCAAGCTCAAGTCCCGCATCTCTTTGCATGATGAATTCGCTGTTATCAAGACAGCTCCAGGCATTCTTCTCATCAAAAGAAATCTTCCTGCTCTGACCTTTACCCAGCTCCTCCATGGTTCCATCAATCAGATTGTCATATAACTTCATAGATAATTACCTCTTAATCAGAACTTGATATCGGCCTTCTTGCGGTCGAATATCTTATTGACCTGAGTGTATGCCCAGGCCATGAGCTTCTGGTCAAGATTCCAGAAATATACAACAAAAAGAATTCCTGTAACAATGGTAAGGATTTTTATTATTGTGAGAATGATCTTAATTGTCTTACTCATCCTTATCTTATCCTTTCATCTATTACCTGAGACAGTTATTTACTTGGCAAGGCCCTTCTGTCTTGCGTACTCAGCAGCACCAAGTGCGCCCATGAGCTGAGGATCGATTGAAAGATCAACAACCTTGAGCTTGAGCACCTGCTCGATAGCTGCCTTAAGGCCTGCATTCTTGGCGCATCCGCCTGTAAGTGTGATGGAATCTGTAGCTCCTGCCTTCTTGGACATTACAAAACATCTCTTGGCAACAGCCATCTCGATACCTGCTGCAATCTCATCCATAGGCTTTCCCTCACCAACCAGGGTGATAACCTCAGACTCTGCAAATACAGTACACTGAGCTGTGATGGGAATAACGTTCTTGGCTGAAAGTGAAAGGTTTGAAAACTGCTCAAGAGTCATCTCAAAGGAACGAGCCATTGCCTCAAAGAAACGACCTGTTCCGGCAGCACACTTATCATTCATTGCGAAGTTCTTAACTGTTCCGTCTGTGTCGATGGAGATACCCTTAACGTCCTGTCCACCGATATCGATGATAGCCTTTACTGATGGATTGGTTACATGTACGCCCATAGCGTGGCATGAGATTTCGGAAATGTTCTCATCAGCAAAGGGAACCTTGTTACGTCCGTATCCTGTACCGATAAGATACTCGAGGTCCTTGGAGCTGTTAAGTCCCTCAACCTCAGAGATAACCTGTTTCATTGCAAGCTCAGCTGATTCCTGTGCAATGATCTTACTCTTGATAGTAGTTCCGGCAACCATCTTGCCGTTCTCATCAACAATCACTGCCTTTGTGTAGGTTGATCCCACATCACATCCGCCGAAGTATTTCATTTATATATCCTCCTAATTATAAAATACGTTAAATTGTTATTCGCATGGCTCTCTTTGTCTTCGCCACGCTCCACCCTAGATCACCATGTGGTATCGTCTTCAAAATCCAAAAGCGACGGATCTACAGGCTCTGCCTTCATGACTGTTCTCATAAACTCATTGACCTCAGATCTCATGTCTTTTCTTGAGACGGTTCTTGGATCCATCAGATCATGGCTGCACCAAAGGAGCTTAATACCTCTCTCCCTTGCCTGATCCTCGAAAAGTCCCTGAACTGTAGCCATGTTCTTACAGGATACATGCTGGTACATAAGAACGAAATCCACGTTCCAGGCTTCGCACTGTCTCCAGAGCTCTGTAACCACGTGGTCGTAGCCACCGTTGGTATGACGTCTCATAACCATTCGCTCGTAGAGTCTTGCCAGATCCTTAAGAGCCTCATCCTTGTTCTCAGTCTCCAGTGGCTTTGTGAAGTTCAGCGACTCCATCTCTACCAGTATATCTACGCCCCAGCAGTTTGCAAACCAGTTGGAGAAGTTTGCGTAGTAGTGAGCGGGAATAGACCATACGATGGCTCTGTACTTCATCTTGCCACGCCAAGCCTCATCCTTATGCTCGTAGGCCTTCATCATTAACTTGTCGACCTTTTTGAAGGTGGATATAATCCTTGGATCAAGACCTCCATCCATTTCATAGTTCCACTTACGGAAGAGCTCGTAGCATGGTCCGATAAGCTGTGGTGTAGGAGTCTGATTGATCTCCCATTTCTGGAGCTCGTACTTTGTTTCCTCGTTGAACCTCTTCATGGCTGCAAAGTATGCATCCCAGTTCCACTTTGCTCCGGTGTTGTCCTCGATAAACTTAATACATCCCTTTATATCTTTTACCGCTGCATCCATTAGGGATTCGTCCTCATATCGTACCGGGAATGCCAGATGATAAGTAGGAAGGTCCTTGAATCTGCGGCTGGTATATGAAGAAGCCATTACGGATCCGTCACAGGGCATTGAGCTTGAAATGAAGCAGGCGCCCATATGAGGAAGAGCGTCAGCAACTACCGCGCCACACTCCGATGAAGGAACAGGGCAGGTGTCTGACGGAAGTCCATAGGACTCAATGGCATCGATATAAGGCATACATGCCAGCTGATCGATCTCGGAAAGAAGGAATACAGGCATCAGCTGATAAGGGATTCCGATAAGGTCCGGGAATCCTGCCATGATCTGCGACATGGTCATCTCATCGAAAAGAACTATCTTCTTGGAAAGGTCAGTTGAATTACCAACCTTCTGGTCAGCTTTCATAAGAAGGACCAGGTTCTCCGCAACATATCTGAATATCGCATAGATGAGTTCATGGTGCATCTTAAGGGCTCTACCGCGAAGACCCATGGTGTTCTTGTCCATAAAGGAATGGCAGCAGAAGTATGAGATCATCCATCTGTAGTGGACAGCACCCATCAGGGCAGGAACAAGGTCTTTTGAGAATGTTGCAAGAAGCATTCCCCACATCCTTGCCCATTCGTAGAAGTCCACTCCTGTATCCTTGACGCCTCTCCACTCACGCCTTACCGTGGCCATCTTGCCGTTGGCGTAGAGCTTACCCAGCTGTTTCTCGCCGTTGATCACCAGGTCTTTTATCTCTTCGGGAGACATATTCTTCAGAAGCTCTGCCTCGTGAAGTACACGCTTTTTAAGTCCCCGGGCATCCTTTCCGGCAGCCTTCGCAACATCCTTCCAGTCAGTTTCCTTGATGATCTCGCCTACAATTCCGGCGATCTCCTTCATGTTGTCTGCCTGGGCTTTCCAGTCTATATGATCTTTCATCCGAAAGAACTTGGGATCAATATATTTCATACCGGCACCTCCTGATTCTCCGCCTTCTTATTCCTGATGCGTTTGATCTCAAGTGCTTCAACAAACGCCTGGAAGCGGGTTCTGAGCTGTCCTGAATTATGAACATTGTAAGAACGGTCGATGGAAAGAGTCGGCCATCCATATTCCTCAGTGAGGATGTGACTTGCAAGAGGTCTCTCAAATGCCCAGAAATCGCAGTACTTCATCTGCTCATAGATAATGCCCTCTGCGCCAAAATCCCTGGCAAGCCTGTCTGCAGTGTCTCGCCTTTGCCGGATCTTTTCCTCTGCCATGTATCTTGGACACTCGGAAGTCTTCATGTAATGCCTGGCAATCTGCTTAACTATATCTTCCTCATCGTTTAAGATGATCTCTTCTCTTCCGGGAAAAGAGCCGTAGCAGTATCTGTCAGCTACCACCATGGCTCCGGCTTCTTCAAGAAGTCTGGTAAAATCAAGGTCATCAATCTCTGATCCGACAACTGCAACCCTTGCTCTGAACCAGGGCTTTGGATCTGGCTTTCTATTTTTGATCTCCTCTAAGGTCTCCTCCAAGAGAGGAAGGATCCTGGCTGTTGGGCAGCAATAGCTTACAAGACAGATTACATGGAACTCATAGCCTGTCACCGGTGGGTTCTCCAGTTTCCTCATGTTCCCGATCTCGGTGATCACTCTGCAGAGCCTGTTGTGCTCCTCTACCGCCTTTCTGATTGCCTCATCAGATACGTCCGTGCCGAGCTTTTCATGCATCACATCAAGGACTATGAGTCTCATCTGGGAAGCAACCTGATCCACATTGTAGTCCTCAACCTTGTAGGGAACGTCGGTGTGAGTAACAAAGAAGTGCTCCTTGTGATTGCAGTCCAGTATCTCAAGATGCTCATAGCACCTGTTCATAGCTGAGCATGCATCAACGCCTGCAATTCCGTCCAGAAATTCGTATCCACCCTCAATACCTCTCTCCAAAAGAGCTCTGGCAAACTCGCAGGTATAGTTGGACATGTAATAGGTTGAAATATCTATTGACCCGGTACGAGGGGCTCTCATACGGGTCGAGAAGCAGTTGTCTACATTAAGAAGTACCTCCGGCATGTGATAGCAGGTGTACCCGATAGCATACTGCCCCTGTGCCTGTGCTTCCTTGACCAGATCATTTGCAGCATCATCCAAAAGATTTTCAAATGTTATCAGATGTTTTAAATCCTGCACAGCTACCTCCTTTCTGTGCCATTTAATAAATGTTTAAATTTCTAAGAGCCGTGTCTGCGCCCTTTAATATTCCGCTGTCAGATGGAAGCTCAAATACGCTTCTTCCCTCAATATCATTCTCTGTCATGGCATTGTCCTGGGGAATCACTGAAACTATCTTCACTCCGCCGATCTCTTTTTCGGTGATGCGCTCCGGAAGTGGTGCTCTGTTGACAATAAGCCCGATATCATCATACATTACCAGCTCATTGGCCACATTCCTGATGGTCTCGATGATCTTAAGTCCCTTCTGACTCTGATCCGAAACGCAGATCAGATGGGTGACCTTCTCCAAAACACGCCTGTTTATCTGTTCTATGCCGGCTTCTCCGTCGATGACTACATAATCAAAATCATCCACCAGCATCTCTATAACCTTCTTAAGATAAGTGTTGATGGCGCAGTAGCATCCGGCTGCCTCCGGTCTTCCGATGGCAAGGAAGGCAAAGCCCTTTTGTTCTGCCATGGCGTCATATAGTCTGAACTTGGCTTCAGCCAGAATGTCCTGGGTGTCCTTAAGCTTCCCGGTGACATCCTCGGCAACTCTCTTCCTGATCTGGTCCAGGGTCTCGGTAACTTCAACCCCCAAGGCGACAGAAAGACCTACCGCCGGATCAGCATCAATGGCCAGAATCTTAGCGTCAGGTCTCTTTTCAGTAAGGAGTCGCACAATGGTAGCAGAAAGAGACGTCTTACCAACGCCGCCTTTTCCCGCCAGTGCGATGACCACAGTATTATTTGCCATATCTCCCCCTAAAACTAGATTAATTCCCTCATCCCTAATTATAAATTTATTGGTAAATATAAACAAGCATCTTATTATATTCTTTTATATTTTAGTGGATTATGATATCATATCCTTGTATTTTCTTGTTATTTTTTTAGCAAAATGTCCAAAACATTTTTCTATTTCTAAATTCTTATGAGGGAGAGCTTAATATGAAGGATCTCGTGCACATTTTCGAGCTCGAAGATTTGTTGCAGGAGGCTAATAACCCGCTGGTTCGTCAGGCTAAAGAAGACGGTAAGCGTGCTCTGGGTTACACATGTTACTTTATGCCCGAAGTGCTCCTTGACCTGCCGGGATGCTTTTCTGTACGTCTTCGTGCGCCTCGTAGTGGGTCACCTGATATGGCCACCTACTACATGTCCAACCGTACCTGCATGTATGGTCGTTGCCTTTTAGAAAGAGCACTTGAGGGGGGATTTAATTTTCTTGACGCCCAGATGGCTACAGAAACCTGTACTGTTACCTGCAGGTTCCAGGAGCATCTGCAGCTGATGGACATCATCAAGAATCCGGATTTTTTCTGTGAATTCACCGACGTCCCATTCAAGAAAAACGAAAACTCAATAGACCATTACATGGAACAGTTACAGTTCCATGTCCTTGATAAGCTGAAGGAGCACTTTGGCATTGACACCAGTGACGAAGCGCTTCTAAAGGCCATTGATGAGCACAACGAAGTCTGCCGTCTTATTAGCGAGATCGGAAGCTACAGAAAGCTTGATGAGCCCACCATCACAGGTTGGGAATTCTCCGTTATCCAGTTGGCTACTCTTGTCTGCCCCAAGTATCTTATCATCGATAAGCTGAAGGATATTGCCCAGCAGCTTAAGACAAGGACTCCGGACGTCAAGAAGAACTACAGGGTTAAGGTCGTTCTTACAGGTTCTGAAGAAGATGATCCGGACTTCATCAAGCTCATTGAGGAATGTGGAGCTTTGGTTGTGGCCGACCGTTACTGCTACGGCTCACTTCCCGGAAGAGAAGAGATTGTGGTAAAAGAGGGTGAGACTCCCCTTAGAGCAATCGCGCGCCATTACCTTGAGACCAGCGAGTGTCCGCGTTTCATGGAGCAGCACATAATGCGCCAGCGCAAGCAGTATCTTGCTGATATCGCCAGGGAATACAAGGCAGACGGTATCATCATCTCACAGATGAAGTTCTGCGAATACTGGAGCTATGAGCGTACCATTGATACACTGGTCATCCCAAGAGACTTTGGTTTCCCTGTATGTTCCATCGAAAAAGAGTATGTCAACAACGCCGTAGGACAGCTAAGGACCCGTTTCCAGGCATTTGTTGAAAGTATAGAGCTTAAGAAAATACAAAAGGAGGGCTGATAAATATGGCATTTGGACTTAAAGACATAAAAGCAAAATACCGTGAGCTCTTCGTTGTAGAAAAGAGCCCGGAAGAAAAG
>DFGW01000073.1 GCA_002372465.1 Butyrivibrio sp. UBA3740 | reverse complement strand
ATCGCAATTTCTTAAGTAAGGGCGGAAGAGATATCCCCCTATCCAGAGAAGTGAGAATCGTCAAGGATTATCTGGCTCTGCAGAAACTTCGATATGGTGATATAATAGAGGATAACTATGAGATAGATGAGTCAGCTCAGGACTTTATTGTGCCCAAGCTTATCCTTCAGCCTTTGGTGGAGAACAGTATCTATCATGGCATCCGCTTAAAGGGTGAGAAGGGACTTATCAGTATCAAAGCCTATGTTGAAGAACGACAGCAGGATGATGATCTGGTAAAAGAGCTGCATATCTTCGTTACAGATACCGGCGTTGGAATGGATCAGGAAACCATTAAGAGGATCCTTTCCATCGATGAAAAAGACAGGCCTAAGGAAGCGGACGAAAGCTTTGGTCTTTGGGGGACCATCGAGAGGATCCGCATGTATACCGGAATGGACGACTGCGTAAAGATCGAGAGTGAAACCGGGGAATACACCAGGATAGAAATTGTTATCCCTGCGTAGGCACAGGCCGGACAGACATTTTTCAAAAGTTTTGAAAATGGATATATTCCTGTCAAGAAAAATGCCGATATATCTTATGGTTGAGGGGAAAGTGTATGAACAGAACTTACAGGGTCATGGTCATAGATGATGAGGAGTCTGCCAGAAAGCTTATGAAGGCCGCCATCAAGTGGGATGAACTTGGGATGGAAGTTGTAGGCGAGGCAGCCAGCGGAATAGAGGCTATCAATATTATAGATGACCTTAGACCTGACATAGCTTTTGTGGATATCTCAATGCCCTTCATGGATGGCATCGAGTTTACCCAGACAGCTACTGCCAGATATCCTGATCTTATCATTATTATCATGACTGCCATTGACCAGTTTGAATATGCCAGGAAATGTGTGAGTCTTCCTGTTTTTGACTATATGCTTAAGCCTATGGTCAGAGAAGAGATCACCAAGGTTTTGGAACGGGCAAAAGACAGACTGGACAAGGCTAAGGATTTCTGGGAAGAAAACCAGGAAGATTCTGATCCTGATCTGGCGGAGGAAAACGTCACTGAAGCGATAAAAAAGTATTTGGAGGAGAACTTTACAGATTCAACGCTGAACCTGGCATTTATTGCCCAGCATTTTGGGTTCAGCTCAAGTTACCTTTCCCGCAAGTTCAAGCAGGACACGGGAAAGAAGTTTGTCGAGTATCTCAACGATCTTCGAATGAAGAAGGCTATCCAGTATGCCAGGTCAGGAGTGAAGATGTATCTGACGGCATCGGAAGTCGGCATTCCCGACCCAAACTACTTTAGCAGATGCTTCAAGAAATATACGGGTATGAGCTACTCTGACTATCATTGATATAGGTGGTTATGAGAAGATTTAACGCGATATTACTCGCATCAGTTTTATTTTTTAACAGCGCCATTCCTGTCGCTGCGTCATATGAGTCATCAGAGGATGCTTCTTTGGAAGCATCTTCCTATTCATCTGCCATGGAAATAGACATGGTTTCTGATGGTTTGTCTACTGAAGAGTCATCGGACTCTTCATCGGAAGGATATTCAGAAGAGCTGATCATAATAGAGGAAGAGACCACTGAAGAGGCATCTGAGGAGGCTTCTTCGGCGATGTCTTCTACGGAAGAAGAGGATCCTGATTTCTATGAGGAGTTCCCTACAGGTTTGATAGAAAGAGATGAAGATGTTGACTTCGAAAGTGTAACTGAGGGCGGAAGCGGATCGATGCTCTACGGAAGCTCTTCATACAGCTACCTTCCAAGCAGCTACGTAACTGAGAATCTCCCTGACCTTAGGAATCAGTATCCCTATGGCACCTGCTGGGCCTTTTCAACCATTTCTCTGGCAGAGATCAATCTGGCAAATAAGGGTCAGAACCTTGACCTTTCAGAGCTTCATACCGCTTACTTTGGCTACCGATGGGTACAGGATCCCCTCTCGGGCTTTGGAGATTTCACTGCACCCGGGCCTATAGAAAAAATGCTTAACTGGGGCGGAAGAGTAGAACAGGGGCTTGCTGCCTTTGAAAGATGGAGCGGTGTTGCATCTGAGGATGTGGCTAATTACAAGAATGAGGCAGCCCTTGCTAATAGTGTGGGCCTTAGTGATGAGATCGCTTACCTTGATGAGGTGCATCTTGTCAACTCCTATGTTGAGCCTATTGACGTAAATAACCTGGGGCCCGTTAAAAATCTGGTATATACCTACGGCGCAGCCAATGTGAATTACTATGCCTTAAATTCCATGAGTGCAGCAACAAGTGCATCGGTATATAATTCTGCCAACAATTGCTACTACAATCCGAAGAGCAACAGTCCAAACCATGCTGTTACCATAGTGGGTTGGGATGATAATTTTTCAAAGGACAAGTTTTCCCAAAAGCCACCGGGAGATGGTGCCTTTCTTATAAGGAACAGCTGGACAACAGGAGACTTTGACCACAACCAGAGCTACTCCGGATATTTTTGGATGTCTTACTATGAGACTTCTCTGGACCATGATGCCATTGCAGCCGAGTTCGATACGGCTGATGACTATGACAACAACTACCAGTATGATCAGGTTTTCTGGCCGGCCTATGTTCCGCTTAAAAAGGGCGCCAATATCTTTACCGCTCACTCAGAGTGGGGCTATTACGGAGAAGAAATAAAGGCAGTCGCCTTTGAGACAAGTTCCTCAAATATAAGCGGAAGGATAGATATTTATACAGGGCTTTCAGAGGATGCCACAGATCCTGAGAGCGGGATTCTGGCAGGCAGTACGACCTTTGAGACCACTTATGCAGGCTACTACACCATACCCTTGGATGAAGCTGTATTTGTAGACAAGGGCGAGAGATTTTCTGTTGTTATCACCAATACCGGGGATAACACGATGAATTTCGCCCTTGAGTGCAACACAAATATAAACAATTATGCCTTTAAGCCGGACAGATCGGGCAATTCCCGAGGCGTTTATGCCACAGATAATACGAATTACTGGGTTGACTATAACGACCTTATTATCAAGGCCTTTACTGATAATGCTGATCCGGGAATAATTGTTCCGGTAGAAAGAATCTCTTTTGACGGGATTGAAGACGATGAACTGGATCTGGGGGTTGGTGAGAAGCATCTGGTTGAGGCGTCCATCTATCCTGAGGATGCAACAAACAGGAACCTTACCTGGAAAAGCTCAAATGTGTCCGTTGCCACTGTTTCAGATGGCATGATAACAGGCATAAAAGAGGGAAGAGCAACCATTACAGCCACCGCTCTTGGCGGGGCAAAAAAAAGCTTCACCGTGAATGTTGTGAATAAGCTGCAGCTTCTGAAGATATCCCTGGGTACATCTTCAACCTGGCCTATGAGCTTGGGCGGGACAATATACCTGAAGGCTGAGCCGACGCCTTCAACCTACAAGTTCAAGGAAAAGGTGAAGTGGTCAGTGGAACCTGCTGATGCAGCAACCATAGATCAGACCAACGAGACCATGATCCCTGAAAAACTGGGAATTATTACTATCAAGGCTGAGGTTGACGGCTTTACTGCGACCAGGACCGAAGGGGTTTTCCCAAAGGAGGATCACTTTGTTTATGATGTTGATGATGACAATATCATAACCTTTACCTGGGAGGGTGTTCCGGATGCTACAGAATATACCTTCACTGATAACGGCAGTAATTCAGTTACCGTTACTGAGGACGGCAGCTCCTCTTACAGGCTTGATCTTGACTGGTTCAGGAATGCTTCAACCTTTGGAACAAGGACGATTAAGGTCAAAACGCGGATAGGGGATTCAGTATCCCAGGTTACCCTGTCTGTAAAGAAGGTAAGCAGAATATGTAATGTTACCTTTGATCTGAACTATGGAAGCAATACTTTTTCCAATACTGCTGAGTACAGCGGACTTTTAACTCAGCCGGGGACGCCCACCAGATACGGCTACAGATTTATGGGCTGGTACCTGGACAAGGAATGTACTCAGGAGAACAAGTTCAACTTCGGCCTTAAGGTAAAAGAAAATATCACGGAATATAAGGATTTCACTCTTTATGCAAAATGGGATCGAAACCCTTCGGACATCATGATCACCGGCCTTTCTATTGCAGGCATAGATGGAGATCCTGAGATAAAAGTTGGAGAGACGGTAAGGCTTAGGGCGATACCTGTGCCTCTAAATACCACTTTGCCCGATGTGACCTGGAGCTCATCGGACAGTGCAATTGCTTCTATCGATGAAATCGGAATTCTTATAGGAAAGAAAGCCGGAGCAGTTATCCTTACAGCTACATCGTTAGCAGATGAGAACATAAAAGCTGAGTTTTATGTGGAGGTTTATTCAAAGGAAAGCGGAAGACCTGCCAAAGAACTAAGGATATTGGATACCCAAAAGGTTCCCTACTTCCTTGGCTCCAGTAGTGATGAGCCTACCATGACTCTTTACGGCACGGCAGGTAACGGAGATTCCCATAACGTCACACTTAAGAAGTTTACGGATGAGTACGGGGATTCTGATTTTGACGGACTTCAGCTGGCGGTGGGAAAGAGCTACAACCTGAAGGCTGATTTCCTTCCCAAGTGGCAGACGGTTTCACGGAATAAAGCCACTTATTCAGAGCTGGTGAAGGACAGGGAGGTATTCTGGATTTCCGAAAATCCTGCCATAGCAACTGTCCTTGCAGGAAAGGTTACAGCCAAAAGCTCAGGAATTACCACTATTACAGCCATTGCTGAGGAAAGCGGTCTTGAGGCTTCATGCCAGGTGATAGTATATGATGCTGTCACGCTCTTAAGTCTTAACACCACTTCACTTAAGCTGGGAGCAGGTCAGACCTATGACCTTTTGACCACAGTAAGTCCCTTGACAGCAAGTGACAAGGTCTACTATAAGAGTAGCAATGAGAAAGTTGCCGTTATTGATGAAGACGGTGTGATCACTGCAAAGACAGCCGGAAGTGCTTCAATAACTGTTACAGCTCAGGGTGGAAAGACGGCCAGGTGCAGTGTTACTGTTGGAAAGCCTGTTACAAGCATCAGTGTTTCAGGTAAGAAAGATACAGATGGCGTTTGCGTAGGAAAGACGTTGCAGCTTGTGACCACCTTCAATGATCCTAAGAATCAGCCTGTCAATAAGACTGTGACCTATGGAATTGTTGATGAGGACGAAGATGGCAATGAGGTAATAGTGGAGAAAAATGACATTGCCTCAATCACCCAGAAGGGACTTGTAACCGGAAAGAGTGAAGGAAAAGTCAGGGTAAGAGTTACAAGTACCACCGACAAGCGGGGCGGAGAGTACGTATACGGAGAAATGGATGTATATGTCTATGATGGACTAAAGAGTGCATCCATAAATCAGAAGTCGCTGACCATGGTTCCGGGAAGCAGCTACAATCTTGAGATAGCTCTTTTATCTGCGAGCGGAAAAGAGGATGTAACCCATTCTTACAATGCTGCATCAGATTCCTTCAGACATGTCAAAGAAAACAGCAGGATTGCCTGGTCCGTGACACCTGATGATGGTTCGGTGACAATAAAAGCAAGTGATGGCAGTACACTTGCAAACCTTGGGAGAACTGACGGAACCTGTAAGCTTGTTGTGGCAGACAATCCTCGTTCCAAGGCAGTTACAGTAAAGGCAACCTTCAGGCCTTACGGCGCAGCAAAAGAAACTGTTCTTTCCTGCAAGGTTACCGTAAAAAGCGGGGCTATAACAGGCCTTACTCCGTCGCCCTCTACCGTGTCTGTAAGCAGAGGAGATACTGCGGAGCTGTCTGCAAAGCTTGCGCCTATGGCACCTGCAAATGGAGCTCTTTACTGGGAGATTCCGGATGAGTATGCTGATGATCTTTGCTTTGTTGACCCTGATGGAAATGTACTTGGGCAGACAGCAGGGACAGACGTAGGAGATTCTTTTGGAAATAAGGTAATAGTCAAGGCTCTGCCCGGTGCTTTGGAAAACGCACTGAGTACCAGGAAGGTGACAGTAAAGGTAACTACCCTGGGCAAAAACGCCAAAAACGCCCAGATATCAAAGAACATAACCGTCAATATATTAAATGGGCCTTCGGTGGTCAGGATCCTTCAGGGCAAGAACGTAGTGTCAGTTTCGGATGATGAGACAGACTCTGCAAAACCTGTAGCTATCAGTTTGAAAAAGAGCATATCTTTAAAAGCAACCATCTTTGCAGATCAGGACTGTAAGGTAAAAGCCTGTAACCAGAAGGTTATCTGGAAAAGCTCGGATCAGGAGGTTGCAACGGTTAATTCCGCCGGTAAGGTTACGGCTGTTTCTAACGGTACTGCCATAATCTCTGCCAGCGTAATTGCCACAGGCTACGAAGATGGCAAAAAAGTTGAAGTAGATGTTGCCCATAGCAATGTCAGGATTGAAGTATATACACCTGCAACAAAACTGACTCTTGATAAGACCAAAATGTATCTGAATACAGGGACGCAGCAGAACTCGGGAAGTCAGTACGGGGCAGTGGCAGTTGCGCTTAATCCCTGGACAGTCTTTGAAAATGGTCAGTACAGTCCCTATAATGTACCTTCTAAGAATATGTATCCCGATAAGGTTACATGGACAGTATCGGGAACAGGTGCGGTTGTTCTATCTGCTGTTGACGAAGATGAGATCAGGAATTCGGGTAAGAGGATAGATTTAAAGCAGAGCACATTGGAGGGGCTTCCCTACGAAGAGGCTGATTCCTTTACCGGAACAGGACAGGGACAGATGCTGGCAGTTAAGGCATCAAGACCCGGAACTGTCAAACTCACGGCAACTGCCGGAGGGAAAAGTGCAAGCTGTACCATCACCATCTACTCTCATGTGACAGGTATTGACTCGCTGCCTTCACAAGTGAACGTGAAGGTCAAAAAGACTATTGCCTTGAAGCCGGTGCTGGCTTTTGACGGTATGTCCATGCCGGATAAAAACGCCCCGGACTATAAGGCGCTCCTTGGTACTTATAACCTGTATAAGAAGATGGCTTCCGGCACGACGCTTTACTACAAGAGTCTTGATGAAGCTGTAGCAACGGTCAATGCCAAGGGCCGTATCACCGGTAAAAAGAAAGGAACGGCAACCATTGTAGTCACTTCGGGAGAGGGGAATATTTCCCGGACTGTGACAGTAAAAGTAGAATAAAAAAATTATTAGCACTCACTTTAAGTGAGTGCTAAATTTTTGTTGACTTTTG
>DFGW01000230.1 GCA_002372465.1 Butyrivibrio sp. UBA3740 | reverse complement strand
CTGGTTTGTCTGTGTAGCCTGGTCGTTAGCACCATCTACGATTGTGATGTTGTCCTTTGAGAAGCCCTGAGATACAAGGTAGTTCTCAAGCTCTGTTCTGAACAGTGTCATGAAGTTATCAGCGAACTGGTAGATACATACGCCAACCTTCTTGTCTGCAAGATCAGCATTTCCTGCTGTCTCTGCAACTGTCTCAGCAACCTCTGTAGCTGTCTCTGCTGCATCAGTAGCTGTCTCTTCAACTGTCTCAGCTGTCTGCTGAGCTGTCTCTGCTGCTCCGCTTCCGCATCCGGCAAGCATAGCCATTGTCATAGCAGAAACTGTTAAAAGACTTACCAATTTCTTTTTCATTTGTAACATCCTCCTTAAAGATAAGCTATTGAGGCGCAACATAAGTAGAGCCCCAACGTTTTGTTTACATGAGAAATCATAACAAAGTCATTTGTGCAAAAACATAGAGAATTCTTCTTTGTATCTTAGAAATCCTTTTGTTTTTTAGTGGCTTTTGTCGCTTTTAGACAAAACAAAGCACTCTGATTTGTGCAACTTTCCGTATCGGAAACGTTTTCTCAAATCAGAGTGTCGTTATATTGTATGATATGGCAAATCTATTATTCTATAGCTGTACTTCCGTCGGAATAAGTAATAACCCAGTAACCTTTGCCTGTTCCGCAGTCCTCATGGTACTGTTTGTCTACGATAATAAGTTCCGGATCATCCTTTGTTTCTTCTACCTCAGCTTCATAAGAAAGAGCTACTTTCTCATCCTCTACTTCAAGGGTTATAGAATTCTCATCAGCTGCTTCCTTAGTAGCTACAGGCCCTATTACCATTTCCGGTGTAACTACAGGGATATCATCCTTGGAGGAAGCCACTGCTGCTGAGATTGCATCGTGATACTCAGGTACTGTAGCGTACATCATTATATTGAATAGGAACACCACAAATACGGTTCCTGCAAATATCAGTGTAAATGTCAGCACTTTTCTCATTTGATACCTCTTTCTTAGAATGACACTGTCCAGCTGGCCTCTTTCATCAGTGGCCCTGCCGGGTAGCTGTCATAGGTCTGCTTGTAGTAGCCTGACCCTTTTGCGCCCTGCATCTCTGCGTCGAAAATATACCAGTTATCACCGATCTTCACCTCTGTCCATGCATGGGCTGTTCTCCCCCCAAGGGAAGATGTCACGGTTCCTGTACAAACCTTCGCGTCAAACCCAAGACCCTTTGCTATGTAGGCAAAGCCTGATGCGTAGTTGTAACAGTTACCTTTTCCTGTCGCCAGGATCTCTTTTGCATAGGAGGCTGTCCAGTCGCCCAGCGGAACGTCTAACTTCCTTACGTAGGAGGATGTGTTTACGAAGTAGTTAAAGCATTTTTCCAGCTGCTTTCTCTGGCTTAGCCCCTGAGTGGTACTGGTATCCACCACAGAAGCTGCAAGCTTCATTAGTTCTGTATCCGGATCCTTTATGCTTCCGTCAGCATTCTTCCACTTAAGACCGGATGGTGTGTGGATGAAGTGTGCTCCGGGAACCTGATCTTCCATAATGTTCTCAGAGGCCTGATCCTTCACCACTGATTTGATCTGTGCTTTGAGAGATTCGCCAACTCCATAGAGGGCATTCTCTCTTATGGAAACTACACTCTCCGGGATCACTGCTCCCTGAAGAGCCGCCGGAAAACATAACAGTTCAGTCATTTCCTTGTTGTACAGACAGTTGCTGTAGGATGTATAGAACGGATTGTTCTTACTGACTGTGATGGAACGAAGATTCATCAGCCCCCTGAAGGAGGATGATGAGATATCAGTAACATCACTTCCTATATGTATAGTAGAAATGCCGGTGTTGCTCCGGAAGGTTTGGGCAGTTATCTGTGTAATACCCGCTGCCTTCGTTCTCAGTTGGGGCCCGATGAACAAAGAAGCTGTCAGCACTACGACCATACCCAGGGTCAATATTCTTTTTTTATTCTTTTTAGAGAGCTTCTTCATATCTCCGTAACCCTTTATACGAACAAAGTCACGATCTGACAGGACTTTTTCATTTTTTCGAAAAATTTTTACTGACCGTTTCTCTGTGTAGCCACATCGAATTTGTATCTTATCTTGGCATAAGTCACAGCTGAGGATGCTTTTCCGCCCTCATTGGGGTGTTTACCGTAACCTGCTGAGGCGGAAATACCATCGCCGTAGCCTTCCTTGCCGTCCACAATAACCTGACAGTACTGATCTTCCCAGGTGTTGATATTCTTGTGGACCCAGGTGATACCAAGATAATCGAGGATAAGCCCAAGAGCTCTTGTGGCTCCTGCGCTGGAGTACTGACCTCCAATGAATACACCGTAAGCTGTTCGGTATATCTTTCCCTCTGTGGTAAAGGTTCCCTGCATGCAGTAGGCGTTTACAACTCCGGCTGCATATGCAACCTTTTCAACGTCCTTGATCTGCTTTGCCTTACTTGAGGAGGAGCTTGAAGAACCGGCCCCGGAAGTAGCAGTCTGATTGGCCGCATCATTGATAGCATTTGCGATCTGCTTTGCTACGCTTCTTGCCATAACCTCCTGGTCATAGGTCATTCCGCCGTTGTCATGCTTGGTCTTTTGCATTATGGTCACGCCCACATCACCTGAAGGAACCACGTAGTCCGTGAAGTCTCCGATAAGTCTGTTGGCCACTCGCTTTTCTTTTTTGCCAAAGAGAACGTAGTGCTCTATGAGCTTATTGGCGTCTGTGCCATAGGCTTCCCTAAGATCCGCATAATTAAGGTAGTAGTACAAAGGATTGTACTCGCCACTATAATCCACACCATTGTATTTTCTTGTAGCTTTGGAGAGAGCTGTGTAAGGATCGTCCTTAGCCTCAACCTGAAGGCTAAGAAGCTGAGAAGTTAAAAGAAATCCCACCGTGAAAACCGCCAGAACAATACTTAAAAATCTTTTTGCGATAAGCTTCATACAATTCTCCATTCCGCCCTATGGGCGCAGAAAATCAAACATATAAAAATACGTTCACTAAACTTATCGTCATTATTGTTTCAAAAGTTTACACAATGGGAAAAAGATTTTTGCAGACTCTTACCTGCTGTTTCTGCGCCTTGCAACTTCAGTCATGATAGCAGCGCAGGCAAAGATTGCAAGAAGTCTTGCCATATTATGGGTGTTATCCCCGGTTCCTGCACGTCTTGCGCCAAGAACTTCGGGCACCACCTCAGAAGGATTGGCAGCACCAACCCTGTAAGGAACATTTACATAAGTAACAGAGCCGTCTTTCAGGACGACTTTGACTGTCTCATATCTATTCTTGGAATTAACTGCTGTGGATGCAGATGAGCCTACTCCGGATGCTTCACTGTTCTGGCCGGTGGCATCAGTTCCGGAATTTGCCTCATTTCCCTTAGGGTCCACAAGCTGAAGGAGGCCTTTTTTTGTCTCAACGTCATACAGACCGGACACATCATTGCCGTTTGCATCATAAATGGTCACAGCTGTGATCTCATTAGAGCAGTGTCCAACTCCTGTCTGACTTCCGTTAAATACACAATGAAGCTCATGCCCTTCCAGTAGAGAGCCCTTTAATATCTTATAGGTGTCATTGGTCAGTGTCTGACCATTATCATTTAATACGGAGGTTCCGGCCTCAATAGTAAGAGGTCTTTTGCTTACAGTTACTGTGGCGGGCTTCGTTACAACATTAATATAGGAGCTTATGATAGTGCCATTTTCATCCCTTATGATGATATCCTCAGGGCCGTTTAATTTCCTGGTTCCGCTGTAAAAAGCAACTATTGCCTGACCAATATTCTGCACAGTGGCATAGGCACCTGTAATATTCACGGAAAAGACTCTGTCCCTTACAGGGAAGCTTGTATAACCCTCCTGTGCATAAACAGTCCTTCGAAGAAGTGCTCCCTTATAATTGTAGATAAGCTCCTCCAAAAGGTTGTGGTCAGCCTTATCCTTTACATTGATGGCAAATCCGCCCACCATGTGCTCCTGCCCATCATAGGGTATTTCTGTAGCATCGTTGCCGTTCTCATCCAGCAAAAGAGCCTGTATCTCTATCTCCACTTTCTTGCCCATGTCGATGATCTCAGGGTCCACTTCAGGTTTTACCGGCTGATTGGGTTTTTCGGGCTCAACTATCGGGTCTTCTTCAGGATCCGGAACCAGCGGATTCTGCCTTGTTCTTATAACGCCATCAACGTGAATAGTAACATCGGAATTAGGTGCTGCTGTGGGAGCATCCTTGATGACATACCAGACCACGTAATGTCTGAAAGGATCAAATTCAGGTATCACTGCCTTTATGGCACTTTCATCGGGGTAAAGGCTGAGCATAGCTGTCACTTCATTGGCAGCTGTCATACCATCATCAAGTAGGTTATCCTCGCTGCCCTCCACAGCTGTGCTGCTGGTATATAAATCCGAATCTGAAACTGCATTATTTATCCTGATAGGGGCTGAGTATGTACCCAATATCTGACCTAATACCCCGGTTGGGATCTCCCCGTCTATTGCATTATCCTTGATATAAAAGCAGATGTCGTAGTAGTGCTCGCCATTAGAAGGTGCCTTGGTAAGGTCACCGGCTTTGGCATCAGAACCTGCCTCAGCATCAGCGCCGGCTCCTTCTCCGGACTCACTACCAGTCAGAGAGTCTGTCCCTTCAACCTTATCCGAAGACTCTTTTTCGGCTTCCATATCACCAGGCGCGTCAAAAGAAGGCTCCTGTCCTTCAGGTGCCTCATAAGCGACTTCTTCAGGCTGTACTTCCCCGGGCTTAGCTTCCTCAGGCTGTACTCCCCTTGGCTTATCTGCCAAAGGCTGTTCCTCTTCGGAAATCGTAAACTGTTCAGTTATCTCTTCCGCGTATGCACAGATCGAATAACTGCCACTAGCAAGTGCAGCTATAAAGACAACCGGCGCAAGAAAGATCCCTAAGACCCTTCTGTCAAACCGTTTCATCGTGCCCCCTCGTTCCCATAAAAACCAAAAACATCGAATACATCATAGCAGATAGACCATCATATATTCAATCATATTTTAACAAAATCATGCCGATTCTCAGATATATTTCATGGCGTCTGCCACAGAGGAAACGCCGATAATCTCTATATCTTTGCAGGATTTCTTCAGCTTACTCTCAAGGGCTTTAGGAACTATGCAGGTCTTAAAGCCGAGCTTTTTCGCCTCAGAAACTCTGGCTTCTGCCATGCTTACGGACCTCACCTCTCCGGAAAGTCCCACCTCTCCAAAGGCTATTACATCGCTGCCTATGGGCTTATTCTTAAAGCTTGAAATAAGTGCCAGGCATATTCCAAGATCCAGTGATGGCTCTGCAATGCGCATGCCTCCCGCAAGATTTACATAGGCATCAAACTCACCCATATTGAGGCCGATTCTCTTTTCCAGCACAGCCATCAAAAGGTTCACCCTGTTATAATCTGTTCCGTTGGCCTGACGCCTGGGGAATCCGAAGTTACTCCTGCACACCAGTGCCTGAACCTCAATAAGGATAGGTCTTGTGCCCTCCACAGAGCAGGTGACGATTGAGCCGCTGGCGTTTTCCGGTCTTCCGTCCAACATGAACTCCGACGGATTGGTAACCTCCACAAGGCCCTTTTCCTGCATCTCAAAGACACCGATCTCATTGGTGGATCCGAAACGGTTCTTAACTGCCCGAAGGATCCTGTAGGAAGCGTGTCTGTCGCCCTCGAAGTAAAGAACTGTATCCACCATGTGTTCAAGGACTCTGGGTCCTGCCACCTGGCCTTCCTTAGTAACATGCCCTACGATGAATATAGAGATATTCATGCTCTTGGCAATGCGAAGCAGCACCGAAGTGGATTCCCTTACCTGGGAGACGCTCCCGGGAGCCGAAGAAACAGACTCATTGTACATGGTCTGGATCGAATCGATTATCACAACCGATGGCTTTGCTCTTGTGATGGCCTCCTCGATATTAGAAAGATTGGTCTCGCACATGAACTTAAGATGCTCGGCAAAATCCCCTATCCTGTTGGCACGAAGCTTGATCTGCCTAAGGGATTCCTCGCCTGAAATATATAGAACCTCTTTGGCATCTCCTGAAATATTTCCTGCCACCTGAAGCAGAATCGTTGACTTACCTATTCCGGGATCTCCACCCACCAGGATAAGAGAGCCCTTGACAAGTCCACCTCCGAGAACTCTGTTGAGCTCCCCGATATGGGTGTCGTACCGCTCCTCATCATTCATGACGATCTCTGAAAGCGTCTTGGGCGCCGAATAATCAGAAGCCCCTCCAAGGCTTGAAGGCGTCCCCTTAACTGCCTTAGCCGCTGGCTTTACTGTCTCCTCAACAAAAGTATTCCATTCCCTGCACCCGGGGCACTGTCCCATCCACTTGGATGATTCATACCCGCAGCTCTGGCAAAAAAATACGGTCTTAATCTTTGTTGCCATTTATCCTCCCCAAAAAAGAATGCCACCTGCGACATTCTCGCGCTATTACATGAAAAAAGGAGTCAAGGAGAACTGTCTCCATTGACTCCTTAGAATTAACACTCAACTTTTACCGATACCGGTGCATCGCCCGAAAGCTCTACACTTAGATTCAGCTTACCTCCAAGATTGGTGGTCATCTTGCCGATGCTGGCTCCGCCTACGAAAACATTGTACTCGGTGTTCTCTAAAAGTCCCAGAGTAATCTGTGCATCAGTTGCACCGTCAACATTGAACTCTACGCCTTTCTCGGTCTCCTTAAAGTTCGTTACTGCAGTTCCGGGAACTGACTCGTACACGAAATTCTCATTGCTCTCAAGCTTCGTGATATCCTTGAATGTCTTAACCTTCAGGATATTCCCGTTGTGCTCAAAATTCTCCAGCTTCTTTTTCTCTGGAAGCTCATAATTACCAAAGCTGACACTTCCATCGTTCTCAGCCCTGATCAACTGTTCTACGACAGCCATAGTAACCCTCCTAAGTAAATGAAACAACTTGTGTCTCATTAATTATAAATCAGCTGCAACCATTAGAAAATGAATTTTTTCTTATTTTTTTCTGGGCTTTTTGGTGCTGACGCTGCTCTTGGTTTTTGAAGCTCCTTTGGCCTTGGTGGTCTTAACGGAGACCTTCTTAACAGAGGCTGACTTGCCGTCCTTGCCCTCAAAGACGATCTTATCATCCTTAAGTGCTACTGTTACGTCCATGCCTGCCTTGATATTGCCCTTTAAAAGCTCCTCTGCCATAGCATCCTCGATAGTGGACTGGATAGCTCTTTTAAGCGGTCTTGCACCCATCTTGGCATCGGAATGCTTGGTAACCAGGTACTTCTTGACTGCCGGTGAGATGGTGAGGTTGATGTCCAACTGAGCCTTACATCTCTTGGAAAGGTTCTGTGAGAGCAGTGTCACGATATCCATCATCTCTTTTTCCGTAAGGGTATGGAATACCATGATCTCGTCGATACGGTTGATGAACTCAGGCTTAAAGAGCTTCTTCACCTCGTCCATAACGCCGCTCTTCATGTCCTCATAGTCCCTCTTGGCATCGGAGCCTGCGCCAAAGCCCAGCTTCTTGGGATCCACGATCCTCTGGGCACCGACGTTTGAAGTCATGATAAGGATAGTGTTCTTAAAGCTTACCTTTCTGCCCTTGGAGTCTGTGATATGGCCGTCATCCAGAACCTGCAGAAGCACGTTGAAGATGTCCGGGTGAGCCTTCTCTATCTCATCGAAAAGAATTACTGAATAGGGGTGACGCCTTACCTTCTCGGAAAGCTGTCCACCGTCATCAAAGCCGACATAGCCCGGAGGTGATCCAATCATCTTGGATACGGAGTGACCTTCCATGTACTCGGACATATCAACCCTTATAAGTGCATTCTCATCCCCGAACATAGCCTCAGCCAGAGCCTTTGAAAGCTCGGTCTTACCTACACCTGTAGGTCCCAGGAAAAGAAATGAACCGATAGGTCTGTTTGGATCCTGAAGTCCCACTCTTCCTCTGCGGATAGCCTTGGATACTGCCTTTACAGCATCCTCCTGTCCGATAACTCTCTTGTGGAGCACGGATTCCAGCTTAAGGAGCTTGACAGACTCTTTTTCTGCGATCTTCTTCACAGGGATCCTGGTCCAGTCTGCCACCACCTCAGCAATATCGTTCTCATTAACTATATATCCTGAAGATTCTTCCTTCTTTTTCTCTGCATTCTTAACTCTGGAGAGCTTGGTGATAAGCTGGTTCTGCTCCTTGTTAAGAACTCCCGCCCTGGTAAAGTCAGCCTCTTTGAGGGCAGTCTCTATCTGTCCATCAAGGCTCTTTATCTGGTCCTCCATGGCCTTAACCTTGGGAGAAACACCCATTGTACGAAGCCTTACTGCAGAAGCAGCTTCGTCAATAAGGTCAATGGCCTTGTCAGGAAGATTCCTGTCATTGATATATCTCTCAGAAAGGTCAACAGCAGCCTGAAGTGCCTCAGGAGTTACTGTTACCTTGTGGTGCTCTTCGTACTTGCCAACGATACCCTTTAAGATCTCAAGAGCCTCTTCCTTGGTGGGTTCGTCCACATTGACAGGCTGGAAACGTCTCTCCAGCGCTGCATCCTTTTCAACATACTTGCGGTACTCTGTAATGGTGGTGGCACCGATCATCTGGATCTCGCCACGGGCAAGGGAGGGCTTTAAGATGTTGGAGGCGTCAATGGCTCCCTCTGCGCCGCCGGCGCCGATAAGGGTATGCATCTCATCCACAAACAGGATGATATTGCCGTCCTCAGAAACCTCTTTTATCACCTTCTTGATCCTCTCCTCGAACTCTCCACGGTACTTGGAGCCTGCGATCATGCCTGAAAGATCAAGGGTTACAAGGCGCTTGTTCTGGACTGTAAGCGGAACATCCCCCGAGGCAATTCTCTGGGCAAGGCCTTCCACCACTGCAGTCTTACCAACACCGGGCTCACCGATAAGGCAGGGGTTGTTCTTGGTCCTTCGTGAGAGGATCTGGATCACTCTCTTTATCTCGCGCTCTCTTCCGATGACAGGGTCAAGCTTGTTCTCCCTGGCAAGGGCTGTCATGTCGCGGCTGTACTGGGCAAGGATAGATGCCTTCTTGCCGGCCTTCTGTGGATTCATCTTCCTGCCAAGGTCCTCTTTTACAAGGTTGGGGTCTTCTCCCATGGCAGCCAGGGTCTCTGCGTAGATCTTCTGTGCAGGGACATTCATGGTGCTGATGAGTCTTACAGCCACATTCTCCCCTTCCTTGATAAGAGCAAGGAGAATATGCTCGGTTCCTGTCTTGTCGGCATGGAACCTCTCTGCCATTCTGTGGGCCTCTTCAAGGACCTTTTCAGCCCTTGGGGAGAAACCGTCTCTGTCAAGGGTGCGGACACTTGAATCCGGAACAATAAGGTCCCTGATCATGTCCATCATCCTGTTCTCGTCAATTCCGTTATCTATAAGAATTCTTGATGCTACGCAGCCATCCTCCAAGATAAGGCCCATGAGGATGTGCTCGGTTCCGATATAGTTCAGCTTAAGGCTTCTGGCAGTTCTCTTTGCAAGCTTAAGCGCGTCATTGGCCATAGCGGTAAATCTTGATTCCATAAGTCTTTCCTTTCTGTGTTATATATGTGACTCGTAGTTGTCGTAGAGCTTGTCAACCAGAGCGTGTATGTCTTGCCTTCCTATGCCCTTACAGATGGCCCTTGCCAGCACCACAGCCAGCTCTGACTGGGCTTCCTTAAGAGCCTGAAGCTTATTGATGTCAATGGCGATGACAGCTCCACGCCTTCTGTCTATCTTGACAAAGCCGTCCTGTTGAAGGATCGAATAGGCCTTGTTGACTGTATGCATGTTGATACCAATGGTCTCAGCCAGCTGCCTTACACTTGGAAGCTGTTCTCCCTCCCTGAACTGAGACGTCGCAATTCCGAGAATGATCTGATTGCACAGCTGTATGTATATTGCTTCATCACTGTTAAAGTCTATCTCAATGATCATAATAACGCCTCCTTTCTGTGATATGTTTAGTATAACACATATTACAGATTTTTCCAGTACATAGTTACCATTCTCAGTTTCCAGCCCCTATAAAAGAAGGCCGGAGCTGTAACGCTCCGGCCTTGTGACTAATCGTATTGTACTGTAGATCAAGCCTTCTCCTGTTTGGGAGTCTGGGGGAAGATTATCTTGTTTACGAAGAAGAATACCACCATGGAAACTCCTCCGTTCAGGACTGTTGTTCCGATATTGTAGATCCAGTCCGGAACAAACATTCCTGCAACTGCCACCCAGATGCAGTTGATGGAATTAACGATACAGGTGATGATACAGAAGGCAACTGTGTACCAGGCGATCTGCTTTCCTGTATTGCCGTGGCTCCTGAAAACAAAGAGCTTCTGGATAGGGAAGTTTATCACCTCGCCGATTACCATGGCTACCATATATGCTGCAAAATAAGCAAGTCCGCCATGGGCCTGATCGTAACCAAGGATATTCCACTGGAAGGTCTCACCAAAGAGTGTCATTGGAATTCCCGGCCATCCAAAGGCTCTGTCTCCCAGTCCCGTAAAGGCAGCCGGCAAGAACTGAAGCATAAGATACTTGAACACTGTGATAAGATTGGATACTATCACAAACAGTCCACCCTCTCTGATCCACTGTGCTGCCTTTGGATGTTTTTCTATAAAATCATTTATCCATTTCATTATTTATTAACCTCCGGGCATGATACCGACTCTTCCCGGTATCAGCCATTTATCTTAGCTTCATAAGCCTTGTTCTTCTTATTGTTTTTGAAGAACCCGCCTATTATGGTCCCAAGTCCGCCAAAGAAATGTCCGTTGACCAGCTTTACTATTCCATCCACCATCTCCATGCTGACAGCTCCGCCGGTCATCTTGGCCATGGCTCTGAAGGGCATGTTATAAATGAACAGAATGTTAAGATCGGGAACTCCGCTCTCATCAGCCTTCTTCTTTTTATTTGTCAGAATCTTGTAGGCAAACCTGGCAAGTCCGCTCTTTGCATAGTACATCTGGCACATAGCGTCGTTTGAAGTAAGCTCTCCGCTCCACTTTCCGTCAGGTATGGGTCTTCCCAGGAGCTTTTCAAACTCTGCGTCACTGACATTCTCGATCTTACCGGAGCTGTAAGAAGCCATGTCCTGTCCTTCGTATGGAAGGTCCGCAGTCGTAGCTTCCTTTGCAACCTCTGCGGTAAGCAGGATGTTTGCACTGCTGCTGCCCACCATGATAGTGTACTTTCCGCCCTCGATCTCCCACTTATTTGTCTTTACATTGAAGTAACGGAAGGTCTTGTCGTCGAAAGGAATGGTGACTGTCTTGCTCTCTCCGGCTTTAAGGAACACCTTGGCAAAGCCCTTTAGCTCTTTTTCCGGCCTGAAGACCTTAGCTCCGGAAAGGCTCACATACATCTGGGCAACCTCTGCTCCGTCCCTGTCTCCTGTGTTTTTAACGGCAAAAGAAATACCATCGCCATTTACGGTCACATCGCTGTATTCAAAAGTCGTATAGGACATTCCAAAACCAAACGGATAAAGGACCGGAATCTTTGCTGTATCATAGTATCTGTAGCCCACATACAGGCTCTCTCTGTATTCTGAAGTTCTCTGCTGGCTTGGATAATATCTGTAAGCAGGGGTATCCTCAAGTCTCCTTGGAATAGTCTCTGAAAGCTTTCCGGAAGGATTGACCTTGCCTGTAAGAATGTCCAGAGCTGCTCCGGCTCCTGCCTGACCGTTTAAGTAGCAGTGAAGGATAGCCTTGAAGTAGTGATGCCAGGGCATCTCAATAGCAGAGCCTGCGCTGATGACACCCACAAGATTAGAATTGACCTGGCCCAGCTCCTGCAGGAGCTCTATCTGGTTCTGAGGTATCCTCATGTGAGTCCTGTCCATTCCCTCTGACTCGGAATCCTCGTTGAGGCCGAAGAAGAAAAGAACTACATCTGCTCTGGAAGCCAGATCCAGCGCCTCCTTTTTGGTGGCTGCATCTTCCTGTCCGTTTCTGGAATAGCCTCTGCTCATTCCCACAACCTGAAGATCATAGTTTCCCACAAGCTCAGCCACTGTCTCAACCTTAGTAGGATTGACCAGAGATGAACCTGCGCCCTGATATCTGGGAACAAAAGCAAAATCTCCGATAATGGCAACCTTTTCACCGTTCTTAAGAGGAAGGATCTTTTCCTCGTTCTTCAAAAGAACTGTACTCTCAGCCGCTGCCCTCCTGGCGATAGCATGGTGGGCGCTCTTGTCAAAGTCCTCACTTCTGTTTTTGGACTTTACAGAAAGAGTGATAACTGCATCCAAAAGCTCATCTACCCTTGCGTCAACATCCTCCATGGAGATCTTACCACTATTTACAGCCTCGATAAGTCCTCTTGCCGAGTCAAGACCGGGATTTGGCATCTCAAGGTTAGAACCTGCTGCCACTCCAAGGGCATGATCATTACTTGCGCCCCAGTCAGTTATTACTATTCCGTCAAAGCCCCACTCTTTTCTTAAAATATCGGTCAGTAGGTGCTTGTTCTCATTGGCATATACGCCGTTAACTTCGTTGTAGGCAGACATGATAGTCTTGGCCTTACCCTCTTTAACGGCAATCTCAAATCCTGTCAGGTAGATCTCTCTTAAGGTTCTTTCGTCTACCACGGAGTTCATGGCCATACGGCGAAGCTCCTGAGAGTTAACTGCAAAGTGCTTAGGGCAGGCATAGACGCCCTTTGACTGGATTCCTCTGACATAGGAAGCAGCCATCTTTCCTGCAAGATATGGATCCTCTGAGAAATACTCAAAGTTCCTTCCGCACAGAGGACTTCTTTTTATATTAAGGCCGGGGCCCAGGAGGACGTTAACGCCCTCCGCCATGGCCTCCTCACCAAGGGTCTCACCCAGTGTTTCACCAAGTTCTTCATTCCAGCTGTTTGCAATAGTAGCTGCAGTGGGAAAACAAGTAGCCGGAAGTGATGCGTTAAGTCCCAGATGATCTCCCGCTCCTGCCTGCTTTCTTATGCCGTGAGGTCCGTCGGAGCAGAATATGGAAGGAATGCCGAGTCTGTCAAAATTCCTTGTCTCCCACTCTCCCTTTCCGCTTAAGAAGGCGGCCTTTTCCTCTATTGTCATACTTGAAATGATTTCCTGATATTTCATTATTATTTTCCTTCTTTTAATCTGAATTACTGCTGTGCTTCTACTTTTGCTTCAGCTTTTTCTTCAGCTCTTCTTTTGTTGAAATTCTTTACAAACATAGCCATGAGGCAAACCATAAGTGCTCCGAAGATAACATCAAGCACGATCATGAGCTTCTTCCAGGAAGCCATTCCAAGAGAGAGATTCTCAGGAGCATAAGCTCTGGAATTAACTACTGTGTAAAGAATGTTCTTTGTAGCTTCACGCATTGCCTGCTGAGCGCCGTTTGTATCTCTGAACTGTACATTGTTTGTTGCTGTAGGATAGTTAACCAGCATGCAGTCTGTACCGTTACGGATAGCCTGGTCTGAAGACATGTATCCGTATACTCCGAAGTAGTCTGTAAGAACGAAGCCGTTGAAGCCCCACTCATCACGAAGAACTGTCTTAAGGAGGGAAGCAGATCCGCCTGCCCAACGGTTACCAA
>DFGW01000187.1 GCA_002372465.1 Butyrivibrio sp. UBA3740 | reverse complement strand
TCCTTAAGCTCTCTATTGGCATTATACTCTGAAATCCAATGCCGAAGAATGGAATCATTTGATATTCCGTGAGTAGCTACGCAATCAGGAATCGACAGTTCTCCTCGCAAAACAGTCTTTATACATTTGATTTTAAATTCCTTGCTATAACTCTTATTTCCACTTGGTTGGATAAAGGCAGTTTCGCCCTGTGCTTCATAAGCAGAAACCCATCTTCTTAAAGTTTCATAACCAATCCCATATGCTTTAGAAATTGAATGATATGATCCCTCACCGTTTAGGTATTCCATTACTCTAGCAAGCATCCATTCGGTAGTGTGCTTCCTTTTAGCCATAAAAAATCCCCCTAAAGGAGACTTTGGATATTTCCATTGTCTACTTTAGGGGAATCATATCAATACAGTCCCGGGGGAAAATCTTTAGTCAAATATATCTTCTCCGAAGCGCACCTTAGCATGGGCCTTGATGGCTTCTACGCACTTTTCGAAACCAAGCTTGCTGCTGTCCAGGCAAAGGTCATAGTTCATGGCGTCGGTCCACTTCTGGCCTGTGTGATGCTCATAGTATACAGCTCTGAACTTGTCCTCCTGAGCCATGAACTTCACAAGCTCATCATGAGGAAGGCTCTTAACCTTGGCTGCCTGCTCCTCCAGGAATGCCTGGGGCGCATGAACAAAGACGCTCAGGACATTATCATAGTCCTTAAGCACAAAATCCGCCGCACGGCCAACAATAACGCAGCTGGTGGTCTCTGCAAGCTTTTTAATAACCTTGGCCTGATAATTAAAGAGATTGGCCTCAGAAGTAAATTCCTTGCTGTCAGGGCCAAGGAGCTCGCCCCTGTATACGTTAACAGGAGTCTTGAAGAAGCCTGTCTTTCTTACCTTCTCATCGGCGTCCAGGAAAAGTCCTAGATTGATTCCACTCTCCTCAGATGCAAGATGGATAAGTTCGTGATCATAGTAGTGGATGCCAAGATCATTTGCAAGCATCTCTCCCACTGTTCTTCCGCCGCTACCATACTGGCGTGCAATTGTAATAACTATATTCCTTTTCATGTTCCCTCCAAAGCAAATAGTCTTGCTATTCCCACTTACTATTATACATGCACAATCAATTTACTGCACATAGATACAAGTCAGTGGCATATCAGGAATACTGTTCCAGCCTCTACAGACGTCTACCCAAGTGCTCTACTCACCAAGATAAGCCTTCTTAATATCTTCATCATTGAGCAGCTCCTTGGCGTCGCCCTCTTTGATGATGGATCCTGTCTCGAGAACGTAGGCGCGGTTTGCGATAGAAAGAGCCTTCTTTGCGTTCTGCTCTACTAAAAGCACCGTAACGCCATCCTTGTTTACGTCTTCGATGATGCTGAAAATCTCATTAACAAAAATCGGGGAAAGTCCCATGGACGGCTCATCCATAAGGATTAGGTCAGGATGGGACATCAACGCTCTTCCCATGGCCAGCATCTGCTGCTCACCGCCGGATAAGGTTCCAGCCAGCTGGTTCTTACGCTCCTCAAGACGAGGAAATCTCTTGTAAATGTTCCGAAGCGTTCCATCCATCTCTGCCTTGTCGGCTCTGGTAAAGGCTCCCATCTTCAGGTTCTGCAGAACCGTCATCTCAGCGAATACACGTCTGCCCTCCGGCACCTGAGCCATGCCAAGGCTTACGATCTTATGTCCCGGGATCTTGGTAAGCTCCCAGCCTTTATATTGTATACTACCTTTATCAGCGTTTATCAGCCCTGACAGAGTATGAAGAGTTGTGGTCTTTCCTGCACCATTAGCACCGATAAGAGCAACAATCTCTCCCCTGTCTACGTGAAAGGAAATCCCCTTCAGCGCCTGAATCACGCCATAATATACACTTAAATCATTGACTTTCAAAATTGAATCAGCCATTGTTAATTACTCTCCTAAATAAGCTGTAATAACTTCCGGATTAGTAAGCACTTCTTTGGTCTCGCCCTGGCAAAGGACCCGGCCAAAGTTCAGTACTGTAAGCTTCTCACAAATACCTGAAACCAGCTTCATATCATGCTCTATAAGAAGAATGGTCATATCAAACTCCCTGCGGACCAGAGCAATTGTGTCCATAAGCTCTTTAGTCTCGTTGGGATTCATGCCTGCTGCCGGCTCATCCAGAAGCAGGAGCTTGGGATTAGTAGCCATGGCACGGGCAATCTCCAGCTTACGCTGCTTACCATAAGGTAGGTTTGCAGCCAACGTATCCCTCTCTCCGTCCAGATCAAAGACCTTTAAAAGCCTCATGGCCTCTGCATCCATCTCTTTTTCAACACGGCTGAACTTGCCAAGATGAAGCACACCCTCCAGAGCACTGTACTTAAAGCGCTCTGAGAGCCCAACCTTTACGTTGTCGATAACCGGCATATTCTTGAAAAGCCTGATGTTCTGGAAAGTCCTGGCAATACCGGCATGATTGATCTCTATGGTACTCTTTCGGGTAATGTCCTCGCCGTCAAGTCTGATGATACCTTCATTTGGCTTGTACACACCTGTCAGAAGATTGAATACAGTTGTCTTTCCAGCGCCGTTGGGTCCGATAAGCCCGTAAAGCTCGCCCTTTTCGATAGTAATATTGAAATTATCAACGGCCCTAAGACCGCCAAAAGAAATGCTTAAGTTATTTACGTCCAGAAGTGCCATTTAAGCCACCTCCTTTGCCTTGCGCCATGGAAGGTTCATGCGCCCAAATGTCTTTTTACGCCACTCGATAACCTTCGGTGACCAGTTCACGATCATCATAACGATGAGCACGATTGAATAGATCAGCATTCTGTATGTGTTGAAGCCTCTGAGCATCTCAGGTAGCAGGTACAAAATGCAGGCTGCGATGACACTTCCGCGAATATTTCCGATTCCGCCCAGCACCACGTAAACCAGGATCATGATGGAGGCGTTGAAGCCGAAGTACTGAGATGAGGCCGTCAGGGTTGTGATGTTATGGGAGAAAAGAACTCCTGCCGCCCCGGCAATGGCCGCCGAAATCGTAAATGCCATCATCTTGTAGCTGGTAACGTTGATGCCTGTAGCTTCTGCAGCAATATAGTTGTCACGGATCGCCATGATAGCACGGCCGTCCCTGGAATTAATGAGATTCTGCACCACGAAAAGAGCTATCAGAAGCACCACAATACCCACTGTAAAATTGGCATTATGCGGAGTTCCGGTAATTCCCATGGCTCCGTTGACGATGATGTCTCCATCCGGCTCCATTCCAAGATCAAGAGCACTCTTCATGGTAAAATGGATTCCCTTGCTGTCTATTCCGATGTAAAGAGCATTGATAACGTTCTTTATGATCTCACCAAAGGCCAGTGTAACGATTGCAAGGTAGTCACCCTTTAGCCTGAGAACCGGAATACCAATAAGAAAGCCGAAAAGAGCTGCGAATGCGATTCCGATTATGAAAGCAAGGATAAATCTTGGCACGGTTGGAATTGAATTCTCTGTTGCCCTTGAGAAAAAGGCACTAAAGAACGCTCCTATGCACATGAATCCACAGTGTCCGATACTGAGCTCACCCAGGATTCCTACGCACAAATTCAGCGCCACAGCGATAACAGCATAATATGTCATTGGAACCAGAAGGCCCTTTAAGTGACTGGAGATATTCCCCGTCAGCATAAGGATTTCTACAATAATATAGGCAGCTATCACGATGCCATAGGTAATTAAATTTGATTTGGTTGTTTTATTCATAGCTTTACACCTTTTCCTGTATCTGTTTTCCCAGGATTCCTGTAGGCTTAACAAGCAGCACAACTACCAGGATACCAAACACGATAGCATCTGACAGCTGCGAGGAAATATAAGTCTTGGACAATATCTCAACAATTCCAAGCACCAGTCCGCCGATCATTGCTCCGGGGATGGATCCGATACCACCAAGAACCGCTGCTACGAAGGCCTTGATACCGGGCATCGCGCCTGTGTATGGAGAAAGCGACGGATAAGCCGAGCAAAGAAGCGCTCCGGCGATGGCTGCCAGCGCTGAACCAATAGCAAAGGTCAGGGCAATTGTCCTGTTGACGTTGATACCCATAAGTGTAGCTGCGCCCTTGTCCTCTGAAGCAGCCAGCATAGCCTGTCCCTGCTTGGTCTTGTTGATGAACAGCTGAAGTGCGATAAGGATAACCACGCTGACAAGGATGGTCACGATCGTGACACCCTGGATCTTCAGCTGGCCATCCGCAAAAGAGAGGCCTTCCCATGTAATTACTGATGAAAATGATTTGATATCTGCGCCGTAGATAAGAAGTGCAATATTCTCAAGAAGATAGCTGACGCCGATGGCTGTGATAAGAACCGCCAGTGGAGATGCAGCTCCGCGAAGAGGCCTGTACGCCACAAACTCCGTGGTGACACCAAGGAGCGTACAAAGCACTATGGCAATAATTATTCCCACTACAGAATTCCCCGAAAGCGCTGCGCTTACGGAAAAAATAATATAGCAGCCCACCATGATAAAGTCACCATGAGCGAAATTCAGCATCTTGGCGATACCGTAAACCATGGTGTATCCAAGGGCAATTATCGCGTATATACTCCCCAGACTTAATCCATTTATGAGATAGGTCAAAAAACTCATCCCAACACCTCCATATAAAACAAGGGATGCCTGTGACAGCATCCCTTGCTGATTAACATAAATTATATCATAAAAATCATATTAAAGTTATTCGGCTGAAACATAAGCGCCATTCTTGATAACAACGGCCTTAGGCTCTTTGTTAGGCTCACCTGAAGCATCCCATGTCATCTTGGAAGATGTAAGACCTGATGCCTCAATCTGTACCATAGCACCCTTAACAGCATCGCAGATATCAGAAACGCTCATGTCAGGAGTAACGCCGGCCTTCTCCATAGCTGCCTTGATGATGAATACTGCGTCGTATGCATCAGCTGCGAACTGGTTAGGTGTCTCGCCGTACTTCTCGTTGTACTTCTTAACGAAGTTAACTGTAAGGTCGTCTGTTGCATCAGCTGCGAAAGGTGTAAGAAGCATAAGTCCCTCTGCAAGTGATGTGTCAAAGTTCTCAACTGTAAGGATTCCATCCATACCGTCTACACCGAAGAATGTAGGTGCATATCCCATTGTGTTAGCCTGTGTAAGGATCAGGGATGCATCTGAATAATAAATAGGAAGGAATACAAGATCAGCACCTGCGTCCTTAGCCTTCTGGAGCTGAACTGAGAAATCTGTGTTGTTGTCCTGTGTATAAGCCTCAGCTGAAACTACTTCATAGTTCTTACCTGCTGACTCCTCAACGAACTTCTGGTAAATACCTGAAGAATAAACGTCAGAGTTGTCATAAATGATACCAACCTTTGTAGCCAGGTTGTGGTCGCTGATGTACTGAGCAGAAGCGATACCCTGGTTAGGATCTGAGAAGCATACACGGAATACATTGTCATACTTTACGCAGTCCTCAGCTGATCCCGAAGGTGTGAGCTGGAACATGTTGTCTGCCTTTGTATTCTCAGAAACAGCGATTGAGCAGGCAGATGTAGTTGATCCAACCAGTACCTGCATACCCCAGTCCTTAAGGGTGTTGTAGGCGTTTACTGACTTCTCTGCGTTGAGCTCGTCGTCCTCGCCCTTGTACTCTATCTGATATCCGTTGATTCCACCTGCAGCGTTGATCTCGTCTACAGCGATCTGTGCTCCGTTAACAACTGCGTTACCATATGCAGCAGCTGCACCTGTAAGAGGTCCGATAGCTCCGATCTTAAATGTTCCGCTTTCTGAATCTGCTGACTGAGCAGCTCCGTCTCCACATCCTGCAAGCATTGTAAGGGCCATGGCAGAAGCCAAACAAGCACTTACTACTTTATTAAACTTCTTCATAAACATATCCTCCTCATTCAAATGTATATTTGTATACAATGTTATATTTTAACTTAAATGAATTCCTTTAAAAAGTCAATACTTTAAAGCAAAAAAGTGACTCCCAGGGATAAACCTGAGAGCCACCGTTAGCTCTTTTAACATATGGGCCATGGGCCCCGGGCAAAAGAAATATCAGCGGAAATAATCGGTTTCGGCCTTCTTCACCATTTTGGCTTCCTGGATCTTGGCGTTTACGTCAGCCAAAAACTGATGGTTGTTAGGGTCGGAGATAAATTCCATGAAATCAGATGCCTCCCTGGACGAAAGCTTTTGGATGTCCGTCAGATAAGACATGATCTCTTCGCGGCTCTTTCCCTCAGTAAGGAACTTATCCACCACGTCAAAAAGAACCATGAAGCGACGCATGCGCACTCTGAAGTTTATCTGATGAAGTTCGACTAAGATGGAAAGCACAAAGACAATTGCAAGGACGGAAAGCACAATCAAAGCGACGCCGTAAAGAGTAAGCCCCATTTTCAGATTAAGGACTCCGGCACAAGAACCACTTATTGCAAAAATAATCATGGAAATTACAAGAATCAGAAGTCTCGCTTTATTCCTGGCTTTATCGGTGAGCTCCATGAAGCGGACGGCTAAACCAAACACCACGTAAAAAACCAGTGAAAAAGCAATCCCCACATACATTAAATTTAGCATAAAGTGAACCCCCTCTTTATGCAATTAATTGTAACAACCATAAAGTACAAATGCAATAGAAGCGCCATGAGCCTCCCCTTTGGAAAACCCATGGCGTTTCGGTTACCTGGCAGCAATAATTGTTAATGAAATTTCATACATTTTCTACTGCTCTGAACTCATCAAATTGCGGATCCTCAACCAAATCCAAAATAAGATTCAATGGTGTCAGACCAATTGCTTCATGATGAATCTGCTGCTTGATGACCATCTTCTCATAAGTGGAAAGATCGCAGAATTCTGGGTGTTTCTGCACATATTTCTCATTGAGCTGGTCAAATAAATTGTACTCCGGATCACCCCAAGCGAATACTTCGGCTGTCTTCAAATTTGGCTTGAACGGAGAATAGCGCAGCTGGTTTTGCATGACAGATGCTCCTTTCTCTTTGGTCAAAATTTTGATTGCAATTCCGAAGGTTTTTAAGTACCCCTCCACAATATAATATCATAAAGTTTATCAAAATTTAATAAATAATACCAAAAACTTTACATATTGTTTCGGGGGCCATAATTGTAATTCAAAGTACCTGCGCCTATTATAAAAGATGCAGGAAAAAGTATGGATTTAAGTGCATTTAAGTGCACAGATGGGGCCTGCCCCAACGAGGTAAACGAATGGCAATTTCTGTAGGAGGAGTTGGTTCATACGGTATGTCTTTTGTACAGCCCATGAACTACCCGGTTAAAAATCAGGCAAATGTTTCAGACGCATTTCTTGAGACCGGAATGTCCGGCGCCATAATGAATGCGCCCCCTGTCATATATCCCAATGCTCAGGAGATTCCCAAGGCAACTGACGATGAGAGCAATCCTCTCGCCATGTCAGCCGATGTAGTCAGAAAATCTCAGGAAGCAAACAAGCTCTACAACGATGTGGCAGCAAAGTTCCAGGGCATGACAACAGGTTATTCCCAGGACACAACAGCTCTCAGCTATGGCATGAGCGGCAGTACAATAGACCTGTTTGGATGAGGCGCTTCGCACAGGGAACATCCGGCCGTAGAATAATTGAATATTAGGTAGGCTAATATATACGAAAAGGAACCCGGGACTTGTGGTATTGTCCCGGGTTCCTTTTCTTTTTGTTATACAATCTCTCTCAAATTATGCTGAAGATCTCGCTCTGCATAAAAAGAAATATACCCTCAGGTTGTGTTAAGTTGTGTATAAATTTCATTCCAAAAACTATCAATTGAAATAAAGCACTAAAAACAGCTAAATTTCCGCAAAATGCCTCTGCCCTAAAATGACCAATAGTTCTAAAATTATAGCGATTGATTTTTCCGGAGGTTTAATTAAGTAATGATACATAGACTATTAACCAAGATTTTGAGCGGAGCTTTGGCATTTTCTCTGATGTTTTCACAGGGTAGCATAAGCTACGCAGCATCTGATGAAGCAGTTGTCATTGATTTCAGTGAAGCATCCGCTGATACGGATGACGATGCATCTTCACAGGGAACAGAAACAAAAGCCACTAATACGGAAGAAGCATCCAAAGAATCCGGCGAAGTTTCTGATGCATCCGGCATTAATAGCGAAGAAACCAACAATGAACAATCAGAATCAGTTCCGGAAGATGACACCATAGAGCATGATGATTCTATGTCTTCCTATGATTACACAGAAGCAGTTTCTGAATCATCCGACGAGGAGGCCACTTCCACATCCCACATAAAAGATGCCAATACACCCACCGATACATCCACTGACTTGGAAGACCAATACTCCATCCCTGACCTGGATTTCCCGGAGGGATTCGAGGGAATGGTGGATGATGGTCCTGCTACGATTGGTGATGGTTCAGAGACTTCCAACGAGGACCAGCATTTCAGGCTCCTTAAGAGCAGCAACGACAGTGTATATGTGGATATCACCGGTACCTATTACACTCTTCCTGCCGAAACCATCCTTGAACAGCTCAATAAGATCAGGTATGAAGCCTACGAGGAGGGCCTTACCGACAGATATGTACCTCTTAAGTGGTCCTCAACCATTGAGTCTGCAGCCAGGAAAAGAGCTATGGAAGCCGCATTCACAGTTAATCACCAGACCCTCAGCGACGACAGCATATACTCCTACATGGGTTTTGGCTCACAGTTTTGGGGTGCTGCCGAGGACCTTGCATGGAATAATAACCATGATGCCTCCGGAATAACCTATGGTATCAACCAGTTCTACGGAGAGAAATCAGAGTATTTAAAAGAGCTAAAGGGCCAGAGTCACGGTGTCACCGGCCATTACACAAGTATCATCAACCCATTTTATGAATATGTAGGTGTTGGCGGATGCCAGATGAGTGGCACACCCTACGGCTGGTTTACTGTTGCTCTGCAGCTTGGAGGAAATCCCCAGGGCACAATCGATGAAACCAAGGATCCCAGCACCGGAAAAATAACCAATACCCTTAAAGTAAAAAGCAGCTACATTTCAAGCACATCAATTTCAGGTCCCGCGTCAGTCAACAAAGGACAGACCGGCGAGTACAACCTCACAGGAAAACTGACTGTAAGTAACTACTATGGAGGTACTTCCGCAAATTACAGTATCCCTGCAGACCAGGCCCGTGACGTAAACTGGAGCAGTTCAAACGAAGAGGTAGCAACTATCGAAAACGGCGTGGTTACAGGCTTAAAGGGCGGAAACACCACCATCACCGCTACCCTCGGCTCAAGAAGCGCATCAAAAGAGCTAACCGTCAAAGTCCCATTTGACGCTATCAACCTTTCATGCCCTGAAATAGCAGAAGGAAGCCTAAACAATGGAACTTTTGAAGTAATAAGAGACGATGTCAAAAAAAGCACTATAGCCATAGAATACCTTCCGGAGGATGCCACCGATTCCAAGTCAGCCACCTGGAAGAGCAGCAACACTAAAGTAGCAACAGTTGATTCCAATGGAAACTTGACCCTATTAAAGGCAGGAACCACTACTATCACTGCTACTGTCAAAACGAGCAATCCCGACAAGCCCACAGTCACAGCAAGTTTTAGCCTGAAAGTCAAAGTTCCGATAACAGGAATCAAACTCAGTAAGGAAAACGCCACTTTGAACTATACTTCTGCCAAGGCACCGACTCTGAAGCTTACTACTTCTATTGTCCCTGCAGATGCCGAAGGTAGTATAGACGTAATTTATACCAGCAGCAATCCTTCAATCGCAACTGTAGACGTAAACGGTCTTGTGACTGCAGTTTCAGGAGGAAAAGCAACAATTACCGCAACAGCAGACTCTTTTACCCAGGCCTGCGAGGTCACGGTCAGTGCACCTGTAAAGGGTCTTACTGCCAGCACCGAGGAAAAGAGGCTATTCACAACCCAGGATTCTTCTGAGTTCACAGCCTCCCTGACGCCTTTTTACACTTCAGACAAAGAGGTCGTATTCAGTTCCTCGGATCCTGAGGTGTTTACATTATCAGAAGAAGGCGGCGCAGCTTCAAAAGAAATCACCGTAACTGCCAAAGACGGTCTTGCCACAGTTACCCTTCATCGAGTTGCATCTTCAAACGACGAAGCAACGCTTACTGCTTCAACAGCAAACGGCAAGTTCAAGAAAACCGTCAAAGTTCTGATTGCCAAGCCAACTACGGACTTCACAGTTCATTTAGAAGGAAACAAAGAAGACCTGAATGGTTCCGAATCAGAAGTGTTGGTCGGAGCAACGGATACTTATGTCTGCGATGTAACACCGATGGATGCCTACGATAACACCATCACCTGGAGCAGTTCGAACACAGCGGTTGCCACAATTAAGGCGACCTCCCCAACTTCTGCAACAGTTTGCTACGTGGGCAAAGGCACAGCAGTTATTACCTGCGTCAGCGACAATGCCCCTGTCCCTATTAAAAAGAGCTTTTCTGTGAGCCCGACTATACAAGCCTCCGATATTTCTTTTAACATATCAGCTCTTGAGTTATATGAAGGAGAAACCTACAACCTTAAAGCCCAGGTACTTCCTGAAGGAATTGACGCTGATGTAACATTTAATTCAAGCAATAGCGAAGTAGCAACTGTCGACGCCAACGGGAGAATCACTGCTGTAGCAGCTGGAACAACGACTATCTCAGCAACTTCTGCCGGTCTTACACCTGCAAAGTGCGTGGTTACCGTATCTGCCTCCGAAATTACTGAAGGCGATACCCCTTATGAAGGTGAAACCACCGATGGAATCTGGATCGCAAAACAGAGTTTTGAAGAAAACATAAAGTACACCGGCAGTAAGATCACCCAGCCGAACCTTCGCGTGTACTATGGCAATAAACTTCTTAAGGAAAAGAAAGACTACACCCTTTCCTACAAGAACAACATAAACGCTGCCACTGCGGATTCCAAGAATGCACCACAGATGACAGTGACCCTCAAAGGGCAGTTCCAAGGCAAAAAGACCTATTACTTTACTATCGACCAGGTTGAGATTTCTGACATCACCATGGTTACAGATAATGGTGAGCTAAATACGGTCTACAACGGAAAGTCACAAAAGCCTGTTCCTGAGCTGTTCTTTGCAGGCAAGAAGCTTACCGGCAAAAAAGATTTCACCTGCAGTTACACAGACGCTGAATCCATGTACCGAGAGGTGACTCAGGAAAACCTTCCTATGATTACCGTTGAAGGTAAGGGAAACTTCAAGGGCACAAGATATGTCTATTTCAGGATAGTTGGCAAAAACCAGAGCCTTAGTAAAGCCAGCGTGACAGTAAAGTCATCAAATCCTGCGGACAAGAAGATCTATTACAGAGGCGCTCTTTTGGCTTCAGACCTGGACATAACCGTAAAGCTTAATGGCAAGGTAGTTGATCCATCATACTACGAGATTGTCTCCCTTCCGGACAAGGTTGGAAAAGGAACTGTGAAAATCGCAGCAACAGCTGACGGTGAGAGCAATTTAATCTTTGGCTACAAGACAGTTTCTATAACCACTGTTGCCGATAGAAACATGAAAAATGTCGTGATTGAAGGCCTTGCAACTTCTATGACCTTTGATCCTTTCAGTGCGACAAGCGGCGGTATGACTCAGGAAATCCGGCTTAAGTGGCAGGATGAGCTTCTTAGTAAGGACTCAGATTACAAGGTTACTTACTCCGGCAATACCAAGGTTGGAAATGCCAAGGTTACCTTCACAGGTCTGGGCCGTTATTCCGGAAGCATTTCAAAGACCTTTAAGATCACGCCCTGCACAAGCGCAATAACAGTCGATTATGCAGATGAAATGTCTTTTACCAAGGGCGGTGTAACACCTGATGTGACAGTTACTTATGAAAAAGATACTTCTTCCGAATATACATTAAACAGCAAGACAGACTACTCCGTATCTGTACTGAGAAAAAGCAACCAAAAGCCCGGCACAATGCAGTTCCAGATCATCGGCAAGGGCAACTACAAGGGCTACAAGTCGGATATCTTCGAGACAACGGTTACTCGTGGTAATCTGAAGAAAACCAATATGATTCTTACAGATAAGACTTATGTTGCTAAGGGGAAGGGCTGGAAATCAGCGGTAAAGATCACGGATATAAACGGAAAGGCACTCGCGGCCGGAAAAGATTATGAAAAGAACCTGCTTTACTACTACGACGGAATGACAGACACCTCAGTTCCTGCAGCAGGCACAACCGTATATGTAACTGCCGTCGGCAAGGGAGACTACGCAGGATCTTCCATTACAAGAACCTACAGAGTTTTCCAGACAAATGTCAGCAAGCTCACATTTGTAGTAGAGCCCATGACTTACACAGGTCGCACTATTGAACCCCAGGCAGGAATTAAGATACACGCTTACGCAAATGCTAAGGACGCCAAGGCCGGCATCAATGAAATCGATCCAGCAGGCAATTACACTGTTGTGGGTTACACATCAAACATCAATTCAGGGACCGGAAAGATCACAGTCAAGGGACTTGGAAACTACGGTTCTTCAAAGATCTTGAATTTCAAGATTGGAAAAAAATCATATTAACAAATAAAAACAGAGGACAGGAAAGCATTTAGCTTTCCTGCCCTCTTATTTTGGGCCTATTTAGTTGATACCTATAGGTATCAGTTTATTGCCGTAGGTTTGGATACACGTACGCTCTTGCTCCAAGAACTGTAAGATGTGCCTGCGCGGTTTTCGTAAACCTCACGAACTCTTACGTAGCAGCTTGTTCCATAGGACTTATTTAATCTGATTGTACTTACGCCCGATGCAATTGCGCCATCAACCACTCCAACCTTAAACTTGTTGTCACTGCATACCTGAACTTCTACATATTTATAAGTTCCTACAGCAGTGTCCAGCGTTACATCAATCTTATCAAGGCCTTCGACTTCAACTGCCTTGGCAACCTTAGGAACCGCTACCTTTATAGGCGACCATATTGCATAGACAGTCACTGTACCGTTCTTCTTGTTAGTCAACTTGGAAACCTTGTAAGCAGGCGATGCAGGATCCGTTGTTGTCCATCCGGTATTGCCCTTTGCGTCAAGATCAAAGCGTGCAAATTCAGCGGATTTCTTTGAAAGGCTAAATGGATCTCTGGTTGGATTAACGTATGCTGTCACATCCAGTGAGTATGGAACATTAGTCCAATATGTTACTGTCCCCTTCTTATATACTGCCTTTCCGTTCTTATAGCCACTTACATACTGTCCACCACCAAGATTGTACTTAATATTGTATGTATACTCCTTGAATACAGGTCTCAAAGTAATCTTTGCAGCTCTGTTATCCTTATTGATCTTGGAAATAATACCGTTCTTGGCTGTAACCTTCAGGTCATCAGGGTCACCATAGTACTGACTCTCATCGAGCATCCATCCCTGGAAATCATAGTAAGGAACTTTGATAGTAGGAAGCTTAAGGTCCTTATCAAAATATGCATACTGATAACCACTGTCATCCGCATTGAATTTAGCGATGGCATCATTGAATACAGCCTGAGCAACAAGTTCAGTATTTCCTGTATAGTTCATGACGTACGGATCATTCGAATATGTAATCTCACAAACTGTAGGAATCCATATTGCATAAATAACTGCATTGCCATTCTTCTTAGCTGAGAGGCCTGCAAGAGAGTCAATAGGTTCATAGCTCTTCGCTGATGTTGCAAATCCAATAAACTCATAGCCATCTCTTGTCCAATCAGTAGGAAGATTATCAAAGTCTACGGTCTTTGTTGCATCCTTAGGATCTACGCCGATACCGGTCATATAATCAACCTTATTGCTGAGCACATAGGTCTTAACTTCTTTTCCGGCTCCATCCTTAGGCTTATTCTTGCCGGATACATTGATATTCACTGTTACCTTATAAGTAATAGCGCTAAATTTAGGTCTGATCACGATGTCTTGCTTTGTACCACCTTTAATCTTCAAACCATCATCGGTAAGGATACCAGGGGTATCACACTCCCACTTAACGAAGTCATATCCGCTGCGGATAGCTACCGGAAGTGCCTGATCTTTAGTATTCTCAACAAAAGTGAAGGTATTTTTCTTTAGCTTGTAATCGCCATTGTCGATTCCTTCATATGTAATGTGGTACTGCTTAGCTTTTCCTTCTACTACGTAAAGTTTGATGGTTCCAACTTCATTAAGATCCTCAGGATCAGTCTTGTTCTTATCCTTTGAACTTATGAGCTTGTTTATAGGATACTCTGTCTTAATATTTAGCGCAGATTTTGTAGCGCCGGCCTTGGTTGCAAAACCGTCAACACTCTTTTGAAGTGCAACTTCCACGTCATTATCAATATCTTTTGCTGCATTATTAAGGAATACTTTGTCAGCGTAGGTCTTTCCTACATAACCATAGAATCCAAGTTCATTAGCTCCGTTATAGAAGTCAATGTTGTAGAACATAGGCTCCCACTGAGCCTGAAGTATTACGTCTCCATAAGAAGCACCGGTAATTTCAGTACTTGTAACCTTATATGGTAAAACTTCGGAATATGGATTTGTAATTGTTACAGTATCAGCATTCTTGGTTACTTCGTATCCAACGAAGAAATATCCCTCTCTTACAGGAATCTTAATTCCGGTAAGTCCGCCTGCTACATTATATCCGTCAGCAGTTACATATGTGGTTGCAGGCTGCTTTGTCTTAGCTGCAAGCTTACCGCCATTGTAATCGAAGGTAACCTTATATTTTACAGGTGTAAATGTAGCTTTGATTTCTACAGTACCGGATGTTGCAAGATCCTTGATCTTATCCGTGGCTTTCTTCTGTACTTTCTTTCCATTAACTGTGTATTCCCACTTATTGAACTTATATCCTGTCTTGGTAACGATGTACTTAGACAGATCAATAACCTGGCCATATTCTACTAATGCCGGGAGCTCATACACACCTTCTGCAGCCGGATCAAGTTCAAAATCATTTAATTTTGCACTCTTCAGTCCTGTAAGCTTAACAGAATAGGTGGCAGGTATCCACTTAGCGTAAAGAATTGCTGCTCCGGTTTCAACAGTATTACCCTTACCAAGACCATTTACAGGAGTGTTAAACTCAGGATCCAAAAACCATCCTGCGAAAGAATATCCGGTTCTTACCATCTTATCGTAATAATTTGAACCGGCAGCTAAACTCTGAGGAGCTGAATACTTGTAGCTTGCAGGAAGCTTTTCTTTTCCATTATCATACTTACCGCCATTAAGCTGGTATGTAACCTTGTAAGAATCTTCTGTCTTAGCAAACTGAGCTTCGAGCGTTACTGTGCCATCTTTTGGAGCAAGTGCTGTCAGTGTCTGTGTAGGCTTGTAGGTCTTCTTTGTACTGGGATCATACCATCCGGTTAACTTATAACCCTTTCTGATTACTTCGTTTCCAGAAAGGATGAGATTCTCTTTAACACCAACGGCTTCCTTATGAATATACGCCGTAGGATTTGCTGCATTAGGTTCATATGAGAATGCCTGGATGTCTCTGTCATAATCAGTTGAATATGTAGCGATACTATCCTTGATTACGAAGTCAACAGTATATGATGCCTTTTCTTCTTCAGTAGGCTCCCAATATGCGTACAGGTTAACTGCGTAGCTGGATGCAGTAGATGATGTATATTCAGTGAGCTTGTTTAAAATTGTGCGGACATACATTTCATCTGTCTTTGCAAATTCAAGTGGTACATAATTCCATGAACCTGTATCAGGGTCCTCCTCGTATACCTTAGTATCTGAAACCCACTTTACAAATTTGCCCGCCTGATCATCATCTATACCGGTGAAGACATTTTCTTTAACCTTAAACTTCTTTTCCTGGAAGTGCTCTTCATCGCCCTTATAAGTGACAGTTTCAGACTTAACTCCGCTTAGGTTAGAATTATAAGTAACCTTAAGAGTTACAGGAGACCGCTTCATGTATAGCTTGATAACGCTTTCTGTAGGTATCCAGTCAAGCCTTGTATCATAAGTAACCTGTCTGTCTTTATCCATTGTGTACCAGCCGTCAAATTTATATCCGGTCAGTACACCATACCAGTTGTATGCATTCTGGAATGTGTTTCCATAATAAATTTCCTTCTGAACATATTGGTATTCTTCTTGAGTTAGATCGATCTTGTTCTTATCGACATCATAGTACTCGATTGTGTAGGGACCAGCACCTTGCCAGCAACTATAGAATTTAACAATAGCGCCATCAACACTAGCAAGGTTTTCTGTTATAGTATCTCCGGTATGGTAATACTTATACTCAGGGTACCCCTGTTTATCATATCCCACGAGCATCTCCCACATACTAAATGTATAGTGGTCTCTTGTATAAGTACACTCCGGAATCTTTTTAGTAAAGTCATCATAGGTTAACTCAAGGTCAGCCATTGTGCCCTTTACATCTTTATTATTATCAACAAAACTAATGTAATACTTAATTGGTTTAAACTTGGCATTAAGAACAAGAGTATTGTCTGTTACGAGAGTACTTAAATCAAATGCCTCATCAGGATTATCTTTATACCAATACTCAAATGTATAGCCGGTCTTGGAAGGCTTAGCCGGCATATTCGAGCTTACAAGAGTAAGATCCTCAACCGACATGGTCTGATATATCTCGCCATCTACCTTGTATGTAACATCATAATAAACAGAGCCTTCTTCTATTGACCACCTTGCATAAATGGCTGTGGTATCTTCAGTTACAGTATCTGTAGCAAAATCCCATTCGTTTGTACAGATAGCCTCTTTGTACCAACCAGCAAATGTATAGCCTTCTCTTTTAGGATCTTTTGCAGGCTTTGTAAGCTTATCGCCCACCTGAACTGTACGGGTTTCAGGCGCTGGTGCTCCTTCATAGTTAAGTTCAAAAGAAATAGTCTTTTCCTGTACAGGAGTGTCAACCGGTGTGTAAACTGCTGTGAATACTGCTTCGTAGCCTGTATCATACTTGCCATCAAGGAAATCACTTGAGAAAGAAATCTTCTGATTCTCTTCATCCCATGTTACTCCTTCAGGAGCAGTAAAAGTCCACTTCCCTTCGTAACCGGCCTTTTCCGGAACAGCAGGAAGAGTTTCTTCCGTTATGGCAGCATTTCCCTCTGAAACAGAAAATGTCTTGGGCGTAAGCGTTTTTTCATCTTCATCATACTCGTAGTATGTTCCGGATTCATATGCGCCTCCTGTAAGGGGTTGACCCTTATCAAAGTCGTAGAATCCATCCAGCCATGTCGATGTAGCCCAATTGGTTTTATCAACAGGGCCTTCTGGTTTAGCGTAGAATTTTTCTTCTTCTAAACCATCACGATAATGAAAATCCACACTGGTGGGAATAAAAACAACTCCATCATCGCGCAAGGTCAGATAGTTCCAAAGAGGTGAGCCCAACTGTGCCTGCACAGGTGTATAGGTTACTAGATCCTCATCTATATCCTGAGGGGTTTTAGTATAATATATCGTGCCATCATTAAAATCATCAAGATCATATATATGGTTTTCTACAAATGTTCCTTCGGAACTAGACATATAATACAGTTCCATGCCGGAAACATCTATACCGTATTCAATAGATACCTGAGTA